>NZ_FOXR01000003.1:0-156898 GCF_900115765.1 Caldicoprobacter faecalis
ATGGAGTATAAAAAAGCATCTTAATAGGTATATAAATTGGCTGAATTATTGATTTTTCAAGGTCTAGCAGTCAATATTTAACTGCGAAGTTTGAGTAAACAATGTTAATTTATATTTATAAACATAAAGCACTAAATAAGCGCTAAATAAAAATGAGTTTTTCAGAGGATAAACAATAAAACTCAAGGGGGAAGTCTGGTGGGTAGATATATTATTCATAGATTAGTTTCTATGGCGCTTACACTTTTTTTTATAATTACTATTACCTTTTTTCTCATGCATGCCATACCAGGTGGACCGTTTACCCGTGAGAAACCTCTTCCAGAGGCTATTATTAAAGCCCTCAACGAGAAGTATCATCTCGATGACCCTGTATGGAAGCAGTATCTGGATTACTGGAAGGATATACTGCGGGGAGATTTAGGTCCTTCGTTTCAGTTGACAAACCGTACTGTTAACGAGCTTATTGGTCTGGGGTTCCCCATTACTGCCAGGCTGGGCATAGTGGCTATCGTATTTACTATACTTGTTGGCGTACCCTTGGGGATTCTTTCGGCACTCCGCCAGGGGAAGTGGCAGGATTACACTACCATGTTTATTGCAACTCTAGGTGTTACCATACCCAGCTTTGTACTGGCTACCGTACTTATATACTTTTTTGGGGTGGTATTGAAGATATTTCCGACTACCAGCGGCAGGTTGACCAGGCCTATTGAATACGTACTACCGGTTATAGCACTCTCGGGATATTCGTTGTCCTTTATTGCCAGACTGGTGAGATCCAGCATGCTGGATGTCATAAAGCAGGATTATATACGGACGGCCAGGGCAAAGGGGTTAAGCGAGTTTAAGGTTATATACAAACACGCCTTAAAAAATGCAATAATTCCAGTTATTACCTATTTAGGGCCTTTGGCAGCAGGGCTTTTGACTGGAAGCTTTGTTATAGAAAAGCTGTTTTCGATACCTGGAATGGGTGGTTACTTTGTAAACAGCGTTGGAAACCGTGATTATACCATGATTATGGGTTCTACTATATTTTATAGCGTTATCTTGGTTGTCATGAACTTTATTGTAGATATAATTTATGTTATGGTAGATCCGAGGATTAAGTTGATGGGTACAAAGGAGGGGTAAGGTAAATATGCAGGTACAAATAGATCCATCCCTGTTTGAGCCGATTAGAGGTAGAACCGATGTTGCAGATGAAATTGTGCGTCCCAGCATCACATACTGGCAGGATGCCTGGAGACGGTTTAAAAAGAATAAACCAGCTATGATTGGACTGGTGACGGTTATAATAATAATATTATCTGCTATCTTTGTTCCTATGTTTTGGCCTTATGATTATGCTACTCAAATCCGTGGACATGAGAACCAGGGTCCTTCATGGGAGCACCCCTTTGGGACTGATAGCCTGGGCAGGGATTTGTTCATCCGCGTGATGTACGGTGCCCGAATATCGCTCAGCATAGGGCTGGTTGCCAGCCTTATAAATCTTACTATTGGAGTGTTGTACGGTGGTATATCGGGATATGTTGGTGGCCGTGTGGACAACATTATGATGAGAATCGTGGATATATTGTATAGCGTCCCGTTGCTATTGTATGTTATATTGCTTCAGGTTGTTTTAGAGAAACCAATTGAACAGGCCTTTGAAACATCATTTTTAAGAGTATTTAAGGGCATAGGCTCTGATCTTATATTGATATACATTGTGCTTGGATTGGTGTACTGGGTAAACATGGCCAGGATAGTGCGCGGTCAGGTTTTAAGCCTTAAGAATCAAGAATTTGTTCTGGCGGCCAAAGCTCAGGGAGCCAGCGCTTGGCGCATTATTTGGAAACACCTTATTCCCAATGCCATTGGTCCCATTATTGTGACTGTAACCCTGGCCATACCTTCGGCAATTTTTACAGAAGCATTTTTAAGCTTTATCGGTATAGGTGTAAGTGCTCCTATGGCCAGTTGGGGTACCCTTGCCAGCGATGCATACAGAGGGATCAGAAGCTATCCGTATTTGCTGTTTTTCCCTGCGGCCTGTATCTGTATTACAATGATAGCGTTTAATTTGCTCGGGGATGGATTGAGGGATGCCCTTGATCCCCATATGAGGAAGTAGGTGATGATGTGGAGAAAGTTTTAGAGGTTAAAAATTTGCATACATCATTTTTTACCCATGTAGGTGAGGTAAAAGCTGTCAGAGGTGTAAATATTGATATATATCAGGGTGAGGCTGTAGGTATAGTGGGCGAGTCGGGCTGTGGTAAGAGCGTTACTTCCCTTTCGATAATGAGGCTTGTCCCGCCGCCAGGTAAGATCATCTGTGGGGAGATATACTTCAAAGGTGAGGACTTGCTTAAAAAAAGCGAAAAAGAGATGCAAAAGATCAGGGGAAATAAAATTTCTATGGTGTTTCAGGACCCCATGACCTCGTTGAATCCGGTGTATACTGTGGGGGATCAGCTCATGGAGCCTCTCCGGATTCACAAAAAGATGGATGCTAAATCTGCACGCCGGCAGGCTATTGAGCTACTCAAAGCTGTAGGAATTCCCGATCCTGAAAGGCGGCTTAATCAATACCCCCACGAGTTCAGTGGAGGCATGCGCCAGAGGGTAATGATCGCAATGGCTTTAAGCTGTCAGCCCGAACTTGTCATAGCTGATGAGCCTACCACGGCTTTGGATGTTACCATACAGGCCCAAATACTGGAGCTTTTGAAACAGCTTAAAGCAGAGTTTAACATGTCCATAATGCTTATTACTCATGATTTGGGGATTGTGGCTGACCTTTGCAGCAGGGTAATAGTAATGTATGCCGGAATTATTGTGGAGGAGGGGACTACAAGGGAGATATTTTACAATCCAAAGCATCCGTATACATGGGGGCTTTTAAAATCCATCCCAAGGATTAATATGCTATCGAAAGAACGATTGATTCCAATTGATGGACAGCCGCCTGACTTATTGAAACCACCCCAAGGTTGTCCGTTTATGCCTCGATGCCGTTACGCAATGAGGATATGCAAGGAACAGTGTCCCGGGCTGTATTCGGTTTCTGAAAGCCATAAGGCGGCGTGCTGGCTGCTTGATCCCCGTGCACCTGCTGTTACGTGGGATAGGGAAGGGGTGAATTTTGGATGAGTCGTTCAAATGAGGTATTGGTAGAAGTAAGAGATCTTAAAAAGTATTTTCCTGTAAGAGGCGGGCTTATAAGGGATAAAAATCAGGTCCTTAAAGCGGTTGATGGGGTTACCTTCAGTATCTATAAAGGTGAAACGCTGGGTTTAGTAGGAGAAAGCGGTTGCGGTAAAACAACGATTGGGCGCACAATTTTAAAGTTGTATTCGCCCACCAGCGGTCAGATTATATTTGATGGTAACGACATCACCAATCTGAATGACAGGCAGATGCGCCCGTACAGAAAGAGGATGCAGATCATATTTCAGGATCCTTATGCCTCGTTGAATCCCAGGATGACAGTGGGTGACATAATCGCCGAATCTATCGATATTCATAAGATTGCCAAGGGGGAAGAGAGAAAGGCCCTTATATATGACCTTTTAAACAAGGTGGGCTTAAGCAGTGAGCATGCCAACCGCTATCCCCATGAGTTCAGCGGTGGTCAGCGGCAAAGGATAGGCATTGCAAGAGCACTGGCTGTCAATCCTGATTTTATTGTCTGTGATGAACCTATATCCGCTTTGGATGTTTCTATACAGGCACAGGTGGTAAATCTTCTTGAGGATTTACAGGATGAGCTGGGGCTTACGTACCTGTTTATTGCGCACGACCTATCTATGGTTAAACACATATCTGATCGCGTTGGGGTAATGTATCTTGGGAAGTTGGTGGAGATCGCTCCTAGTGCTGAATTGTACGATAAGCCGCTTCATCCTTATACCCGGGCTCTGCTTTCGGCCATACCTATTCCTGATCCCGATGCTGCAAAACAGCGCAATCGCATAATTCTCAAAGGAGATGTGCCTACGCCTATAAATCCGCCGTCGGGATGCCGATTCAGGACGCGATGTCCTATAGCTCGTGAAAGGTGTGCAGAAGAAGAACCTGTTATGAAAGACTATGGTGGTGGACATATGGCGGCCTGTCATTTCATAGAATGATGGTAGGTTAAAAAATTGTGTTTCTAAAGCCAGTTTTGGCTTTTGGATAGAATAAGAAAACAAATAAAAGGGAAAAGGAGGAAAAGAAACCATGATTAAAAGAGCAATTGTATTATTGCTTTGTACGGCAGTGATCGTTTCGCTATTTACAGCTTGTGCATCAAGTGGTTCTGATAACAAACCCATTACTTACAACATGGGAGCTAATCCTAAAACTATTGATCCTCACTTAAATAATGCAGTTGAGGCAGGAAGTGTTATCGTGCACTGTTTTGAAGGGTTAACCCGTAAGGATGCAGAGGGGAAGATTCAGCCCGGTATGGCAGAGCGATGGGATATAAGCGATGATGGAACCAAGTATACCTTTTATTTGCGCGATGCCAAGTGGTCCGATGGCAAACCAGTGACAGCTCATGATTTTGTGTACTCCTGGAGAAGGGCTGTAGATCCTAACACAGGGGCCGAATACGCTTATCAACTGTGGTATATAAAGAATGCTCAGGCCATTACCGAAGGCAAGATGAGCCCCAAAGAATTGGGTGTAAGGGCTGTTGATGATAAAACTTTGGAGGTTGAACTGGAGGCTCCATGTGCATATTTCCTACAGCTGACTGCTTTCCCTACGCTGTTTCCTGTAAGAGAGGATATTATTGAGAAGTACGGCGATGGTTGGGCCAACAACCCTGAAACCTACATTACAAATGGACCCATGGTGATTACTGAATTTGTTGTCAATGAAAAGATTGTCTTAAAGAAGAGCGATACTTACTGGAACAAGGATGCCATAAAGGCTGATGAACTGGTGTTTACCATGATTTCTGACCCGGCTTCTGAGCTTTCGGCTTTTGAGGCTGGAGAAATTGACTTTGCTGATAGCCCCCCTGCTGAAGAGATTCCTAGATTAAAGAAAGAAGGGAAACTCACCGTAAAACCTCAACTGGGGACTTACTTCTATTGCCTCAATGTAGAGAAGCCCCCATTGGATAACCCCAAGGTAAGGAAGGCATTAGCTCTTGCTATTGATAGGCAGTACATCATTGACAATGCAGCCAAGAACTCTGCTTTTCCCGCTTATGCGTGGGTTCCCCCAGGGATGCCCGATGCAAAGGAGGGTTCTGATTTCAGGAAAGTTGGAGGGAATTATATAGGTGAAGATTATAAGAAAAATGTTGAAGAAGCCAAAAAGCTTTTGGCTGAAGCTGGATATCCCAACGGCGAGGGATTCCCTGAGCTGACGCTGCTCTTTAACTCGGAGGGTGGTCATAAGACTATTGCCGAAGCTGTTCAAGAGATGTGGAAGAACAACTTGGGTATAAATGTAAAGCTGGACAGCCAGGAGTGGGCGGTATTTCAGGAGACCCGTACACAGGGCAACTATGAAATTGCACGTCATGGCTGGGTGGGTGACTATGTTGATCCCATGACCATGCTTGATATGTGGCACAGCAAGAGCGGGCAGAACGACGCCAGGTGGAAGAACAGCGAATATGACCGACTCATTGAATTGGCCAAGAGATCAGGGGATCAAAAGGAAAGAATGGAAGCCATGCACAAGGCTGAGGAGATTTTAATGACAGAGATGCCCATAATTCCTATTTACTATTATACAGATTTGTACTTGATAAATCCTAAAATAGGAGGATTCTACTATGATCCATTAGGGTTCAAGGTATTCCTGTATGCGACAAAGAAATAAGACAAGATGGGGTGCAGCGGTATATAATACTAACTACAAAAAAAGAGCCGAGAGAATCGGCTCTTTTTTGTAGTGTATCTTGAAATAATATTTATATAAATTCAAAAATATATTGAAACTTTTTTGCGGATATGTTATTATTAAAGCATAAGTCATATATATAAGCGCTGATAATAATAAAGATTGAAAAAGTATAGGTTTTTGGCATGATTAAATACCTTAATTACCACTAATAGCTAACGGGGTTGATTATAAACAATTTGAGCTAATAGAGTCATTAGATTCTAGTAAAATAACTGCGATGATATTTAATAAAACCCGGGGGAAAGATTCAGTATTTTATCAGGGGTAGATGAATTGCTGGGTAAAAATAGCAACCAAAATAACAGGTAGGCCTAGATAGGCAATGGTAGGTGTGCACACCTAAAAAATTTATTAAAATGGGAGTTGTTGTGAAGATGGACGAATTGCTTCATTCCTTGACCACTGAACAGCCAAATGCAAATAGCAACGATATCGATAGGATGGATACTTTAAGCATTTTAAAGATTATGAATCAAGAAGATAAAAGAGTTGCTTATGCAGTGGAAGAAAAACTTGAGCAAATTGCAATGGCTGTGGATCAGATAGTAGAGAGAATAAAGAGAGGTGGGCGGCTTTTGTATTTTGGTGCCGGCACAAGCGGCAGGCTGGGCATACTGGATGCGGCCGAGTGCCCGCCTACTTTTGGAACTCCTCCCGAAATGGTGCAAGGCGTGATGGCAGGTGGAAGCCTTGGGGCGTTTGAAGTTGCCAGGGAGGATATAGAAGATTATAAAGAGGAAGGTATAGCAGACGTATCGAGAAAAGAGGTCACCAGCTTGGATTGCGTTGTGGGGATTTCGGCCAGCGGCCGGGCACCTTATGTGTTAGGCGTGTTGGAGGAAGCTAAAAGGCGAGGGGCGTTTACTGTATCAATCTCGTGTAATGCTCGTACGCTTATAGATAATATAGCGGATGTAAACATAAACGTGGTAGTGGGGCCTGAGGTGATAATGGGCTCTACCAGGCTTAAAGCGGGGACTGCGCAGAAGATGATACTGAATATGATATCCACGGCTACCATGGTGAAGCTGGGTAAGGTATATAAAAACCTCATGGTGGATGTAAGGCCCAAAAACAAAAAGCTTATCGAACGGGCAAAGAGGATCATAATGCTGGCAACTGACGTCTCTTATGAAGAAGCCGAAAAATATTTTGAATTGAGCAATGGAAATGCTAAGGTAGCAATAGTAATGATAAAAGCTGGAGTGGACTGCCAGACAGCCTGTAGGCTGTTGGAAAAGAACGAAGGGTTTGTGTCAAAAGCTATAGAAGAGGGTATGGTATATGGAAATAGATAAAAGCCTACTTGATGATGCATTGGCTCTTGTGAGGCAGGCGGTTGATAAAGGATATTTTCCGGGAGCCACTGTGGCCATTGGCCATAAGAATGGGCTTTATGGGGTTTGGCGGTACGGCAAGGCCTGCATATACCCGTCTGTAATTGAGCTTAACATGGATACCTTCTGCGTTTGGGCACACCGGATTTACGGGTACATCTATATGGGTGGATATACCGCATGATATATATGTGGTGTTGCTTACCAACAGGGTACATCCTTCAAGGCAAAACGATAGCATAATCAGGTTCAGGCGTGCATTTCACAATGCCGTGTTGTCGTCTGCGATATATAATTAAACGGCTCAGGTAGGGGGCTATTGAATTGAAGGTGGGTATATCTGTGTATTCAGGCGATTGTTACACGATAAGGGCCAACATGGAATACATAGACATGGCCAGCAGTTTTGGGGTTACCAGGCTATTCACTTCTTTTAATGTTGCGATGGGCAATAGACTGGCTTTTGACGAAGTTGTACATATCGTTAAGTATGCAAAGAGTAAAGACATGGACGTTATGGTGGATGTGTCTCCGGAAGCGTTTAAATTGGTGGGTGCGGATATTGTTGACCTTGGGCCTTTTTATCAGATGGGCGTGTCAGCAATAAGGTGTGACTATGGATTTGATGCACAAGCGATAGCTGTAATGTCATCAAACGCTGCGGGTATAGATATTGTGATAAATGCCAGCACCGCTACGGCCGGCTGGGTAGAGGAGATTATAAGGGCAGGAGGAAAAGTAGAAAATATAAGAGCGTGTCACAATTTCTATCCCCGTCCTTATACCGGTCTCTCGAAAGGATTTTTTGCCGAGAAGACGGCCATGCTGAAATCATATGGACTGGAGGTGGCGGCCTTTATCCCGTCACAGGCAGGGAAGAGGGGGCCGCTATACGAAGGTTTGCCAACCATAGAAGACCATAGGGTAAAATCCCCTGTTTTGGCCGCCAAGGATTTGGCATATAGCGGTATGGTGGATGCGGTATATTTTGGCGATGCTTATGCATCATATGAAGAGCTCAAGGGGATTTTAAGCGTGGACCCTCATGTGGTTGAGCTTGAGGTACAAATCTTTGAAGGCATATCCGATATTGAACGGGAGATCCTGTTTTTATCACATCATTTAAACAGGATGGACGCTTCCGAATATGTAATACGCTCATCGATTTCCAGAAGTAAGGCGATTTCTCCTATATCTCCTTTTAACTGTATAGCGCGGGATTCCAATGTGATCACCATCGATAATGAAAAAATGGGTAGATACATGGGGGAGCTGCAAATAGTGAAAAGGCCACTTCCGCGGGATCACAGGGTAAATGTGGTGGGAAAAGTGGACGATAGCAACGGCTTTTTACTGGATTATATAGGTCCTGGAACCAAATTTAAACTCATTAGGAAGGATGGTTAAATCAATGGCGTGTGTAAAATGCGGTATAGATGTGCTCAAAGAGCAGGCCAATAAGATAGAGGGGCTAAAGATAGGGCTTATAACGAATTACACGGCAGTAGATGTAAACTTAAGGAGTACCATCGATATATTGAATGAGGTGGGAAAATTGAGGTGCCTGTTTTCTCCTGAGCATGGGGTAAGAGGGGATTTACAGGCAGGTGTCCATGTGCTCGATTATGTAGATGAGAGGACGGGTATTAAAGTATACAGCCTGTACGGGCAAACCAAGAAGCCCACTGCAGAAATGTTGAAAGATGTGGATGTGCTCATATTCGATATCCAGGATGTAGGGGTGAGGTACTATACTTATCTGTATACCATGGCGTATGCCATGGAGGCCGCCAGTGAACTTGATAAGAAATTCATGGTGCTTGACAGGCCAAATCCGATAGGAGGACTACAGGTAGAGGGAAATGTACTTGATACCCGGTTTTCTTCTTTTGTTGGGATGTATCCCATTCCCATAAGATACGGTTTGACTATAGGGGAGCTGGCCTTGCTTATAAATGAGGAATTCGGTATAGGCTGTGATGTTGAGGTTATAGCTATGGAGGGCTGGAAACGGGATATGTATTATGATGAAACAGGACTTTTGTGGATTAATCCATCGCCTAACATCCCCTCTCTTGATGCCGCCGTTTTATATAGCGGTACCTGCCTCTTTGAGGGCACCAATATTTCTGAGGGCAGGGGGACTACGAGGCCTTTTGAGATTATAGGGGCACCGTGGCTTGATCCATATAAGCTTGCCGATGAGATGAACCAGAAAGGCTTAAGCGGGGTCATATTTAGGCCGGTACATTTTGTGCCGTATTTTTCAAAGCACAAAAATGAGCTGTGTAAAGGCGTGCAGATCCACGTAACCGACAGAAAACGCGTCAATGCGGTAGAAGTAGGGATTAGGCTTTTGTATACCATAGTCAAGATGAGCGGCGAGAATTTTAAATGGGTAGCCCCCTCCGGCGACAGCAGGCACTATTTCATTGATTATCTTGCTGGAACCGATGAACTGCGGCTCATGAAATATGAAGAAAACGAGCTTGTTGAAAAGTGGAAAAACCAGAGCGAAGAATTTAAGATGACAAAGGAGAAATATCATATTTACCAATAATTGGTGGGATGGAAAGGATGGAAGGTTATGAGAATTGATCACATGACTTTGGATCAAAAGATAGGCCAAATGCTAATGGTAGGCTTCCCTTCTATCTTTTATGATGACCATATTGAGCAATTGGTTGGGGAGTATAAAATAGGCAATGTCATACTCTTTTCTCGAAACGTTAAGGACGCTAAGCAGACCAGGGACCTGTGCGTCGATATTCAAAGGAACGTCCTTGAGCATACCGGCATTCCTGCCTTTATTTCCATTGACCAGGAGGGAGGTATGGTTACCAGGATCTATAAAGATGCTACCTATTTGCCTGGCAACATGGCGGTGGGAGCTACGCACGATCCCGCAAATGCCCGTAAAGTAGCCGAGATAGCGGCCAAAGAGCTCAGGGCTTTGGGCATAAACATGAATTTTGCACCGGTTTTGGATGTAAACAATAACCCTTTGAATCCCGTAATAGGCGTTAGATCTTATGGGGAAGATCCGAAAAAAGTAGCGAATTTTGGGGTAAGTTACATAAAGGGGCTGCAAGGCGGGGGCGTAATTGCTACAGCCAAGCATTTTCCAGGGCATGGAGATACGTCTGTAGATTCTCACCTTGATCTGCCCTTGGTGGCACATGGCAGAGAAAGGCTGTATAAAGTTGAACTTTATCCCTTTAAAAAGGCTGTAGAAAATGGCGTTGATGCTGTGATGACGGCTCACATACTCTTTCCTGCTTTGGAGGAAAACAAGCTGCCAGCTACATTGTCGTACAACATCCTCACAAATGTTTTAAGAAAGGAATTCAACTTTAAAGGCATAATCATCACAGACTCCATGGAAATGAATGCAATCGCTAAATATTTTGGCATCGCCAGAGCAGCCGTACTGGCAATAAAAGCGGGAGCCGACATAGTTTTAGTGTCCCACACCAAAAATACTCAGATTGAAGTCTTTAATGAAATTAAAAGGGCCGTTTTAAGGGGAGAGATATCCATTGATAGGATAGATGAATCTGTTGACAGGATAATAAGGCTAAAACAAAAATACAGGCTTTTTGAAGACCCATATCCCGATGAAAGCAGCATTGAACTATTGGGAAGTAAGGAGCACCAGGAGATCGTCAGGGAGATAAGTTTAAACAGCATTACGGTGGTAAAGGATGAACTGGGGCTTTTGCCTATAAAAGGGCAAAAAATTTTGGCTATATCTCCTGAAATGACTCCAGTTTCAGCCGTTGATGATAAGGTGACGACGAAATTATCTTTCGCCAATTCTTTTGTAGAGAGGTTTGGCGGGATAGGGAGGACCATTCCTGTAAATCCAGACAGAGCGTTTATAGATTCCATCAAGCGAGAGGCAGAGGGGAAAGAACTCGTTGTAGTAGGAACATATAATGCTAATTTAAATGAAGGCCAGGCTGAGCTGGTAAACGCATTGCTGGAGGTTAACAAACACATCGTCGTCGTGGCTTTGAGAGATCCTTATGATTTGTTAAAATTCAAGGGGATCTCGACATATTTGTGTGCTTATGAATACACCCCTCTTTCGGTGCAAAGCGTTATGGAGGTTTTGAGTGGGAACCATACACCTCGGGGCAGATTGCCTGTTTCTTTATGAAGAGGTGGGGAGGCGTGGAGTACGTCATTGGCATTGATGGCGGCGGTACAAAAAGCGCCATTTCGATAGCTGATTTGCGGGGCAATATTATCCTCACTGAATACGGCGGTTCTACTAATATAAGGGCTCAGGAAGAATCTCAGGTATATGATGCCCTGAAGTCCTTGATAGGGAATGCAGTGGAACATGCTGGTTTAAACATAGAAGATTGCAAAGCTATATGTATTGGTAGCGCGGGAGCGGGCAGGAAGGAAGAACAAGAGGTTATAAAGGATTACGTGAAATCTTTAGGGCTAAAAGGGAATATTGTAATAACCAACGACGCCGAAATAGTTATTGCAGAGATGACAGGTGGAAGGGAAGGCATTGCTGTTATTGCAGGTACGGGGTCAATAGCCTATGGGATTGGTAAGAACGGTGAAAGGGTAAGGGTTGGTGGATGGGGGCATATTGTTGGAGATGAGGGAAGCGCTTATTATATTGGCCTTGAGGCCATAAAAGCCGCTTTGAGATGTTATGACGGAAGAGAACCTTACACCCATTTGCTACCCATGCTGATGGAGGAGATTGGCATAGCCACTCCTGAGGAGTTTGTGCGGTTTGTGTACAGAAAGGATATAAGAAAGAGCGAGATTGCGGCGTTGGCAAAAGTGGTTGACCAGGCGCACAAAAAGGGTGACAACAAGGCTAAGGAGATACTTATGGATGCGGCAGAGCAGCTTTTTTTGCTCGCAAAGGCTGCTATAAGAGGGATAAAGGCGGAGCAGGATGCTATAATGGTCGTGGTAAGCGGCAGCGTTTTAATAAACAACCTTTTGGTCTATAAGGAGTTCGTCAAGCTGCTTACCAAAGAGTATCCAAATGTGACCGTTGAAAAGGCAAAGGCAGACGCTTCAAGAGGAGCTGTGATAGTGGCTTTGAAGTCTATCAAGCTTATTTAAGCATACGGGGAAGGGTAAGAGGTATGAATAGGCTTATTGAGATTTACCGAAAGGAAGAAAGGTTAGTCATAGGGCTTATGTCGGGTACTTCTGTTGACGGGATTGATGCTGCCCTTGTAAGGATTAGGGGGAAAGGGCTTGATACAAAGATAGAATTGTTGGAATTTGAAAATTTTTCTTACGATGATCATGTAAGGGAAAGAATATTCGAATTGTTTGAGCCATCAACAAGCACTGTAGAAAAGATTTGTCATATGAATTTTTTGCTGGGAGAGTTGTTTGCTGAAGCAGCTTTGAAAATCATTAAAAAAGCGCATATGAGCCCCAATAACGTTGACCTTATAGGTTCGCACGGCCAGACCATTTACCATATTCCTCAAATAATTGAGGATTTAAGTTATAGGATTAAATCCACTTTTCAAATCGGCGAGCCAGCGGTTATTGCCGAAAGAACCGGCATTGTGACGGTTGGCGATTTTAGGGTAAGGGATGTGGCTGCAGGGGGAGATGGAGCGCCGCTGGTACCATATACCGACTATATATTGTATCGCAATCCAGAAAATACTATAGCTTTGCAGAATATCGGCGGAATTGCTAATGTCACTGTATTGCCTGCTGCGTGTGGAGTTGAAGATGTAATGGCTTTTGATACAGGCCCTGGCAATATGGTTATTGATGAAGTGGTCAAAAGGGTTACAGGAGGGGTATTGAAATATGATAAAGACGGACATTTGGCAAGCAAAGGGAGGGTTAACAGCCAGCTGTTGGATGAATTATTAAAGGATGAATATTTTGTTAAAAGGCCTCCTAAGACAACGGGCAGAGAGTACTTTGGGGCATCCTATGTGGACAGGCTTATGGAAAGAGCGGCCAGATTAAATCTCGATAAATGCGATTTGGTCGCTACGGTAACCGCCCTAACTGCAAAATCCATAGCAAACAGCTATAGGGATTTTATAATACCATTGTACAAGATTGATAGGGTGATTATCAGCGGTGGAGGAAGCTATAATAAAACGCTGGTTAGGATGATAAAAGAGTATTTACCTGAGATGGAAGTAATGACACAAGAGGATATGGGGTTCAATAGCGATGCCAAGGAAGCTGTAGCTTTTGCCATTCTTGCAAATGAGGCTATAAATGGCCATTTTAACAATATACCCAAAGCTACGGGCGCCAAACATCCGGTGGTAATGGGGAAAATTTGTATGTAAGGGGGAGTTTGAGATGTTTATGGACGTCTGAAAAAAGCGCGGCAGGGAATTTGTATAAGGAAGACGGGCTTTAAAGTGACCAGGAGATTTCACATTATGAGATTTGGTGTTTGAGTAATTGAAACAAGAAGGTATGTATGACAAAATATGATGAATGAGGTATAATATTGACTGAATATGGTTTTTAAAAATTTACTAAAGAAAGGAAGAGGCTGAGTTTATGTCTGCTCAACACGACTATGTTTTAAAGATTAAGAATATATATAATGAACTAAATCCTACCGAGAAAAAGATAGCCGATTATCTTCTCAACAATATTGAGGAAGTGTTTACCCTTTCAATTCAAGAATTAGCTGAGAAAACAGGGGTTAGTGAAGCGGCATGGGTTAGATTTTGTAAGTTATTGGGCTATTCAGGGCTTAAGGATTTCAAAAAGGCTTATGTCATGAATGGCCTTGCCAGGGAGAAAAGCGAAGCTGGTGAAGAAGAGCAGCTGTATACGGATATTAAAGGATATACCAGTATAGAAAGCATTATTGACAATGTGAGTTTGTTAAATGGTAGAGCAATATCGGATACGCAAAAGATACTGGATGCTAATAGCGTTAAAGAGGCCATAGATGTTCTCAGCAAAGCCGGAAAGATCTTGTTTCTTGGCGTTGGAGCTTCTGGACTGGTGGCTCAAGACGCTGCCTATAAGTTTGTAAGGATAGGCAAAAATGCTATAGCACCAACGGATTTCCATATGCAGTTGACTCATACTTATTTATTGGGAGAAAATGATGTGGCGGTTATAATATCTTATTCAGGGCGTACCAAGGAGATGATAGAGTGCCTTGAGATTGCTAAAGAATTGGGTTGTACAGTGATAAGCATTACTAAATACGGCAAGAATCCAATTGCCAGCAAAGCCGATATAACTCTTTTTATCAGCACACCAGAGATTGAGAAAAGAAGCGGTGCTATGGGATCACGTATTGCGCAGCTTACGGTAATAGACATCTTATTTACTGGGGTTGCGAATAAGGAATATGAAAATGTGAAGGATTTGCTTACCAGGACATCCCAGTATACCGTAAACCATAAGGCGTAACAGTTTACAAAAATTTTTTTCAAAAAATCGTTTTTAAAAATGAAATATAGTTGACAAAACCTTGATTATTTGCTAATATAAGAAATGAAGAGGGTGATGAGAGACCTCATTTAAAGCAATGTAATAATGCCATTTGATTTCCTCATTTAATATTATCGGCGACATGGACAGTAGAAATTACCATGGAAAGAAGGGTGTGAATGAGGAGATTTAAAAATATAAATTATAGAAAGGTTGCAACAAAGCTATGGGCTGATCGATATATTTATCTTATGATTTTGCCTGTTGTTGTTTATTATATAATATTCAAATATTGGCCAATGTGGTGGCTGAGAGTAGCGTTTTATGATTTCAAAATTTTGAAAGGGTTTAAAGGAAGTGATTTTGTAGGGTTGAAACATTTTATAGCCTTTTTCAAAAGTCCCGACTTCTTTCAAATCATATGGAATACCATATATCTTAACATATTAAGCTTAATTTTTGCCTTTCCGGCACCCATCATTTTTGCCTTATTGTTAAACGAATTATCTAATAGCAAATTTAAGAGAGCTATTCAGACCGTTAGTTATTTACCCTACTTTTTATCTACAGTGGTTGTGGTCAGTATGATCAAAACCTTCTTATCGCCTTCTATCGGTACATTGAATAGTATTATAAAAAGTTTGGGGTATGAGCCTATACACTTCATTGGTGATCCAGAATATTTTAGACCAATTATGATTTTATCGGGTATTTGGCAGGGGATTGGGTGGAATTCTATTATTTATTTATCTGCTATTTCTGGAATAGACACAGAATTATATGAATCTGCAGTTATTGATGGTGCAAAACGCTATCAACAAATATTATATATAACAATACCTGGTATTTCGACAACTATTATAATAATGCTTATATTACAAATAGGGAATTTACTATCAGTAGGTTTTGAGAAAGTATATTTATTGCAAAATGCGCAGAATATTCGAGTTTCAGAAGTTTTATCTACCTATGTATACAAAATGGGAATAACTCGAAGTAACTATAGCTTTGCTACAGCGGTTGGATTGTTCAATGGCGTGATTAGTTTAATTCTTGTATTGTTGGCCAATAAGCTAAGTAAAAAATACTCTGAGATAAGTTTAATCTAGAGACAGACACGGGCGAGAGAAAGGAAGGTTCTTAGATGTCTATTCGAAATAAAAACAGCATAGGGGAGAAAATATTCGACTCGGTCAATGTTATTATAATGTGCTTACTTGGTATAGCTTTTATTTATCCGGTGCTTAATGTACTTGCAATTTCGTTGAGCTCAAGCGGCCCTATTTTGCGTGGTGAGGTTTCGTTTTATCCTGTGCAATTAACTTTTAAGGGCTACGAAAACATATTTAGTAACAAATACATATGGATTTCTTATGGAAATACTATCTTTGTAGCAAGTGTAGGATGTATAATAGGACTTATTATGACTTGTTTTGCAGCTTATCCGCTTGCCTTCGGGGATTTTTATGGTAAAAAAGTATATAGCTATATGATTTTATTCACTATGTGGTTTGGCGGGGGGTTAATACCAACATACTTGGTGATGCAAAAGCTGAAACTAATAAATTCACATTGGGCGTTAATTTTAAATTTCCTGGCTCCGGCTTACTACATAGTCGTGTTAAGAAGCTTTTTTTCCACTATTCACAAATCATTGATAGAGTCAGCTAAACTTGACGGAGCCAACGATATTGTATGCATGTTTAAAATTGTATTACCCGTATCTAAACCGGTGTTGGCAACTATATCTTTGTGGTATATTGTTGGGCATTGGAATAGTTTCTTGCCGCCTCTTATGTATCTAAACGATAGAATGAAATATACGCTTCAGATAGTATTATATGATATCGTTTTGCAAGCTTCAGGGGCCATATATGAGCTTACAGATGTAGTACAGACTGGGGAAGGGTCGATGCTGATTCCTCAGCAAGTGCAACACGCGGTTATTTTTGTTGCTATGTTACCTATGCTTGTTATCTATCCGTTTATTCAAAAGTATTTTGTAAAAGGCGTTATGATCGGTTCTATAAAAGGTTGATTTTATAAAAAGGCTGATTCTTGTTAAACCAGGCTAAATAACAACACATATAAATATGTATTTTTAAAGTTTTTATATATTTTATATAGAAAACTAAAAGGTAAAAGGGGTGTTTTAAAGTGAAAGGATTTAGAAAAATTGCAGTATTGCTAACGGTTTTTATTATGTTAGTGTCTATTTTTTCTGGCTGTTCAAAAGATAAAACCAATGATAAAGTTAGTACAGAAACAGAACAGCATGCAACAACTCCTTCTGAAGAGACTAATGAGGGTGAAGAGAAAAATGATACCTTATTTAAAGAAACGTTCAAATTTAGTTATATGGGAAGCATTTGGGGAGACCATCCACAAGAAGGAAATCCAATCTTTGATGAATTGATGAAAAGGACCAATACAGAAATTGAGTTTCAGTGGTACCCAGCAGCTAATTATGCGGATAAGGTATCGGTTACGCTTGCTTCTGGGAATATACCTGACATGATAGCTGGAGCAAGCATACCTACGCTAATCAATGAAGGAGCAATAATTCCATTAGATGAACTATTAGAAAAGCACGGGCAGAATATTTTAAACAGTTTAAAAGAGGAGGATTATTTCCATGTGAGGCAAGTGGTAGATGGTAAAATATACCATATACCTTTTATTCTTGATTTTGATCCTGCTTATGCAATGCAAATTCGTAAGGATTGGCTAGAAAATGTAGGAATAGAGAAGATACCCGAGACATGGGATGAGTGGAAGGCTGCTTGGAGAGCCTTTAAAGAGCAGGATGCCAATGGTGATGGGGATCCAACCAATGAAATTCCATATGCTGGTGATATTTATTCGCTATTGCCTGCCTTTGGGATAAACGTTGCTAATAAGATAGGATTTACGCTGGATGCTGAAGGGAATTATACCTTAATGTATGAGCTCCCAGAATTTAAACTTTTCTTGGAAGAAATGCGAGCATTGTACAAAGAAGGATTGTTGGATAAAGAATTTGCTACAAGAGGAACATTTGTCAATAATCCTGAGTTAGAAAAGGTAGCTCAAGCCAATCTTGCAGGCTCAATGATGACCTGGGCTGCCAATACAAGAACCACAACAGAAGTGCTTAGGGAAATTGATCCAAAAGCCACGTTGATAGGAGTAAAACCTATACAAGGGCCACAGGGTAAAAGGGGTATACCGTCCAGAGTAAGAGTGAGCGGTGGTGCTGCCATTACTGTTGCCGCTGAAGATAAAGCAGAAAATATAATTAAGTTCTTCAATTATGTATTCAGTGAAGAAGGAATAAGGTTGATGTCCTATGGTATTGAAGGGGTGCATCATGAAATTGTAGATGGGAAACCGGTATTGAAGGCGCCTTATAATGAGTCTTTTGCTGAATTCAGAAAAGCCGGATTGAACTTTACACCTTTCCCTCATTTGTTCACAGAAGATGCCTATATGCAAGTTTTGTTGGGCGGCAAAACTTATGAAGAGATTTCCGAACCTATGAAGTTATTCTATGACGCCCTATATGTTGGGAAAGAGTATTTCTTCACACCGATTCCTGTCTTGAATACCAAGGCATATACCGAATATCAGGCGCAAATATTCCCCAAATTAGAGGGGCTGCTGGCTCAGTGTATAACCGGTGAGATAAGCATTGAGGAATTCTATAGCGAGTACGAAAAGCTAAAGGCAGTAGGTTTGCAGGAGATTCTGAATGAAGGAAGAGAGGCATGGAAAATGTTGACAAAATAAGTATTAACCTTGTTTATAAAAAAGGCTACTGAGTTACTCAGTAGCCTTTTATTTTTTAAGCCTTGAAGGCTTTTCACCTTTACCTGTCCAAAGCGGATGCTGCGTCTTCATCAAGGATGACTGTTACATTTGGATGAAGCTGAAGCACTGAGGCAGGTACGTCAGTGGTGACAGGTCCATGAAGCGCTTTGCTTATAATCTCTGCTTTGTCCTTTCCAGAGGCCAAAAGGAGGATTTTCTGCGCCTGCATAATGGTTTTTATGCCCATAGAAATAGCTTTACGTGGTACTTCATCTGGTGAGTTGAAGAACCTGGAGTTTGCTTCGATGGTGCGCTGCGCCAGCTCCACAACGTGGGTGAGGGAATGGAATGGGGTACCCGGTTCGTTGAAGCCAATATGGCCGTTATGTCCAATGCCTAATATCTGTAGGTTAATACCTCCGGCCTGGGCTATCATCTTTTCGTAAGCTTTGCATTCCTCTTCCAATGATGGAGCCACACCGTTGGGCAAATGGACGTTTTCCCTCTTTATGTTGATATGGTTGAAGAGGTTTTCGTCCATGAATCGGTGATAGCTGCAGGGATGATCCTTGTCGAGGCCCACATATTCGTCGAGATTAAAGGTTACCACGTTGGAAAAGTCAACTTTGCCTTCTTTGTTCATCTTAACCAAATTTTTATACATCCCCACAGGCGTACTGCCGGTTGCCAGGCCGAGAACAGTGTGGGGATTGCTGTTTATTTGTTTGGCCACAATTTCAGCTGCCGTTTGGCTCATCTCTTCATAATTTTTGCATATTATGATCTTCATCATTTGAACACTCCTTTTTAATGATTTTGTGGTTTTGAATGATTTTATCAAAAAATTCGGTGGATACCGTTTGCACGCATTTTATCGGCTAACAAATTTATGTAAGATTTACCAGCCAGCTTTTGAACAGGCCACTGCAGTTAGAATTAGCATGACCCCCAACTTATTTTACCATGTTTTGCACGCCGATGCAGCCCCTTTTGTACAAAAACTTTTAGAAAGAAACGAAAATTTCTGATAATTGGCTTAAAAATACATAAACGGTATTTTTGTGTTATAATATAGATTAGTTGCAAATAGCGGAATAGTAGTGGACAATAGATGTAAAGGATACTATGATTGCAGCCATTTTCGGTGGATTGATTTCGGGAACGGGAACGGGCATCGTAATAAGGAACCGTGGTTCGCTAGGCGGTACTGACATCATATCGCTGCTTATTATATACATGGTGGTACGAACCATGGAGCTGTCAAAGCTCAGGGAAGTGGTGCACAAGGTTGATCCTGGTGCATTTATGTCAATAATAGATACCAGGGAAGTAGAGGGAAAAGGCTTCAGCGTTGAGGAGGTACTTTAAACCTTTTTAGGGTAGGCCGTACAAAACTGGCGAGCACAACAGCGGGGTTCAGTGTTGAGGATAAATTTTAAATTCAGGGAGGGATTTTTTTATGGATTTGAACCACATCATTGAATCGTACAGGGACGAAATAATACGTTCGACTCAGGAGCTGGTGGCCATACCCAGCGTAGAGGGGGAGCCACAGCCTGGCAAGCCGTTTGGCGAGGATGTCTACAGGGCGCTTGACTACGTGTTGACCCTTGGCAGAAGGCTCGGGTTTGAGACGAAAAACGTAGATGGCTATGCTGGCCATATAGAATTCGGTCAAGGGGAAAAGATGCTGGGGATATTAACGCATTTGGATGTGGTGCCCGAAGGAAGTGGGTGGACTTATCCACCGTATGGCGGGGAGATTCACGATGGCAGGATTTACGGCAGAGGAGCAATTGACGATAAAGGGCCAACCATTGCGGTGCTTTATGCCATGAAAGCCGTTATGCAGTCCGGGATCCCGGTAAATAAGAAGGTGAGACTAATACTGGGCACCGATGAGGAGAGCGGCTGGGAGGACCTCAAATATTATTTTAAGCGAGAGGCAGTACCCGATTTTGGGATGAGCCCTGACGGACGCTATCCTATTATCAACGCCGAAAAGGGAATTTTGCACATAGCCTTGTGTAAGAAGTTTTCCAGTGGGCAAAAATCTTCTATCGGGATTGAAAAAATATACGGGGGCCAGAGGCCAAATGTGGTGCCCGACGAGTGCATCTGCGTTTTTGGGCCAGGCGTTGATAGGGAAAAATTGATTAAAGACATTGAAAACCTAAAAAGTAAATCGGGATATACGATAGAGGTTGAATTGGGTGATAGAGATACTGTAATCGTTAAATCTATTGGTCAACTCGCTCACGCCAGCATGCCTGAAAAAGGGAAGAACGCCATTGGTCAGATGCTGCTCTGCCTGTCAGCTCTGGGACTGGGATATAGCGAGATGGAGAGGTTCATCGCTTTTCTCAGTGAGGCCATTGGAATGCAGGTTGACGGCCAATCCATGGGGCTGGCGCTGGAAGATCAGCTTTCGGGGAAGCTCACCCTCAATTTAGGCATGATTCAAGTGGACAGCCAGGTCGGGCGTGCCGTTATCGATATACGCTATCCAGTGAGCTTTGAAGAACAGGAAATACTGGCACGCATACACATGGTGGCTGACATGCATGGCGTAGAGGTAGAGGTTTTAGACCATCAGGGCCCTCTTTATGTGCCCGAGGACCACTTCTTGGTGCAAACGCTGAAGAAGGTATATGCGGAGCAAACAGGGCAACCCGCCTATACTGTTGCTATAGGTGGCGGTACCTACGCCAGGGCGATTAAAAATGCTGTTGCCTTTGGAGCGGTCTTCCCTGGAAAGCCCGAGATGGCACATCAGAGGAATGAGTATATAGAAATCGAGGACCTGATGATGAATGCTAAAATCTATGCCCACGCCATTGCCGAGCTTGTTAAGTGACAATATACTGTGAAATTGCCGCCGTTGTATCATGTCGCTGCTAAACAGATTTTGATGGCAGTGCAATAACGGCGGCATTGTTTATCGGTATTTATTGTGGGATATTCCTTCTAGATCCAGCAAAGCCTTTTTTATTTCAATTCCTGCGCTAAAGCCTCCCAAATTCCCACTGGCTGTAAGTACCCTGTGACAGGGTATTATTATGGGTATGGGGTTGGCGCCGCAAGCTTGGCCCACTGCACGGAAGGCTTTGGGATGACCGATCTGTATGGCAATGTCTTTGTAGCTTCGCACCTTGCCGTAAGGTATTGACTGCAAGGCCTTCCATACTTTCAGCTGGAATGGAGTACCATCTATGTCGATGGGTACATCGAAATGTTTTCGATGCCCTTGAAAATACTCACGGAGTTCAATGGCTGCAGGATGGGATAAATCGATGATATGGGGTATGTTTTCTTGAGTCAATTTTTCTATAATAGCATCAAGTGAAGTAAAGTGTATTCCCCTGACTCCTCTAACAGAAGCTATAATAGTGATAGGGCATATGAAGTCTTCAACCTGAGCTATTATATAATTTTCTTGGTTTGGCATAAGCTATTCCACCTTTGTGTTGTGTTTATGATTCATGTTATGGTTACATTTAAGTAAGGAGATTTTAACATTCTACTAATAGCAAAACTTAATATATGATTTTGACTACTCCGTCTTTTCTAGGTAAACGCTCCATTCATAAAGTTCCACTCCTTGTGTTATTGTTTGATGTAAATCCATAAAAATTATTCTATAAATAGAATCAAATTCCTTCCCAGGGTAAGCTTTTTCTCTCAAAAAACTACTTGCTTTTCTGGATAATTTATATTAAAATATACCTAATTATACATAATTATGCATCGAAAAGGCGATGAAGGGAAGAGTAGCGTTTTCAGGCGGGCTTAAGAGAGCCGGTGGTTGCTGCGAACCGGTGCCCGGGGAAATGGCGAAGTCGTCCTGGAGCTGCAGGGCTGAAACGGTGCTAGTAAGCTCTGACGGGAATGCACCCGTTACAGTGCAAGGATATAAGCCTGAGCTTGTGCAAGGCCGTATCCTGATGAGGCTGTTGCTGCGAAGCAACGGCGAATATGGGTGGTACCACGGAAGTAAACCTTTCGTCCCATTTAACAAGGGATGAAGGGTTTTTTAATACTTATTTTTCGGTAAAGGGGGCGATGAAGGAGTGAAGTTGACGGGTGCACAGGCGGTCATAGAATGCTTGAGAGAGCAGGGTGTGGATATCGTTTTTGGGTTTCCCGGGGGAGCGATTCTCCCGGTATACGATGCATTGTATGATGCCAAGGACATCACCCACATTTTGACGGCCCATGAACAGGGGGCTACCCATGCTGCGGATGGGTATGCCAGGGCTACAGGTAAAGTTGGCGTGGTGTTTGCCACATCGGGCCCAGGAGCCACCAATACGGTAACCGGTATTGCAACCGCTTATATGGATTCGGTGCCTCTGGTGGTATTTACTGGTCAGGTGGCTTCTTCACTGCTTGGCAAAGATTCATTTCAAGAAGTGGATATAACTGGCGTAACTGCGCCCATTACCAAGCATAATTATATTGTCAAGGATGCTGAGCGTTTGCCGGATATTATAAGGCAGGCTTTCAAGATAGCGCGAAGCGGTCGGCCCGGTCCTGTTCTGATCGATATCCCAAAGGATATACAAAATGCCGTAATAGATTATCAGCCCGCTCAGGTGGATACCAGCTATGTGAATGAGGATATCTTTCATCCTCAGTTTTATCGCAAGGAAGAAATAGAGAGAAGCGTTCAGGAAGCAGTAGAGGCTATAAATAAATGTGAAAGGCCAGTGATCTACGCGGGGGGTGGAGTCAACATCTCGGGTGCCAACCGTGAACTGGTAGCCTTTGCGGAAAAGATAAAAGCTCCTGTAACTTGTTCGCTTATGGGTCTAGGCGCCTTCCCGGGTACCCATCCGTACTTTATGGGCATGGTGGGTATGCACGGAACGCGTGTTTCCAACTACGCCGTTTCCAACTGCGATCTGCTGATAGCCATAGGTGCCCGGTTCAGCGATCGCGTTGTAAGCAAGGCGGAGAAGTTTGCTACCCATGCCAGGATAATTCATATAGACATTGACCCTGCAGAGCTGGGCAAAAATATTGATACCCATATCCCGATTTGTGGCGATGTGAAAAAGATACTTCAGAGGTTGATCGAGTTAGTGGATGAAAAGCAGCCCAATGGCTGGAATAAGCAGATAGAGGATTGGAAGAAGGCACATCCGCTGAGGTATGGTACTCCCAAAGGGAAACTGACTCCGCAGTACATCATAGAGAAGCTCTATGAGCTTACTGCGGGAAAGGCTATAATCACCACCGAAGTGGGGCAGAATCAGATGTGGACTGCCCAATTTTACAAGTTTGATGAGCCGCGTACCTTTATCTCTTCCGGGGGTCTGGGCACCATGGGTTATGGCCTGGGGGCAGCCATAGGAGCATGCATTGGAAGGCCTGACCGAAGGGTGATAAACGTCGCAGGGGATGGAAGCTTTAAAATGAATTCGACTGAATTGGCTACAGTTTCAAGATACAAGTTGCCCATAATCCAGCTGGTTCTAAATAATCAAGCTCTAGGTATGGTGCGTCAATGGCAGAGGTTGTTCTATAACGGGAGATTCTCGTATACTACTTTGGGCTCCGATGTCGATTTTGTAAAGCTGGCCGATGCTTATGGAATCAAAGGGTTCAGAGTGACTTCCAATGAAGAGGTTGAGGGCACGCTCAAGCAAGCTCTTGAGATGCAGCAGCCCGTGTTGATAGAGTGCATGATACACCCGGATGAGATGGTGTATCCCATGGTTCCGCCAGGAGCGCCTATTGATGAGATTATCGATTGAGGTTATAATATGGTTGATGAGTTAAAATATGTTGCCTTAAAGGCTTTTTAAATGGCAAGGGACCTAAATAGCTGCCGATATAGGGGGAATCGAATATGAATGCAGACGTAAGGCGTGTATGGCAGGGTTTCTGGCAATTGGCTGACCCTAAGATATGGATAGCTTCTACAGTGCCAATGGTTGTAGGTGCGGCGTTTGCCTTTGGTAGCACGGGAAGGTTTGACCTCTACTGGTTTATTGTGGCTCTCATAGCTGTTTATTGCATAGAGATCGGGAAAAATGCGGTAAATGAATGGGTAGATTATAAGTCGGGGGTTGATCGGTTTATAACCCCCGACAAAAGAACCCCCTTCAGTGGGGGTAAAAAGACCATCGTGGACGGGAAGCTTACGCTGCCTGAAGTCGTTATGATTGCCGTGGTCACATTTGCGGTTGCCTGCGGGATAGGCCTTTATATCATGTTTTTTAAGGAAATGGGCATATTCTGGATAGGCATTGCCGGCGTTTTGCTGTCCATATTCTATAGCCTTCCGCCGTTTAAACTGGCTTATCGCGGGCTAGGCGAGGTAACGGTTGGTCTGACATTTGGGCCTCTTATAGTTCTAGGTATATACTGTTTGCAAACAGGCAGAGTGGATTTATCGGCTTTGTGGGTGTCCATACCCATCGGAATTTTGATAGCAAACGTGCTGTGGATAAATCAATTCCCCGATTATGAGGCCGATGCTCAGGGCAACAAGAGAAATTGGCTGGTTAGGCTGGGCAAGGAAAAGGGCGTAAAGGTGTTTGCGCTGTTGTTTTTAGCAGCTTATCTATGGTTTATCCTGCTGGCCGTCATTTTAAGAAATCCTTTCTGGCTCCTTGGATTGGTCAGCGTTCCTCTGGCTGTAAGGGCCGTCAAGGTTGCCGGGCAGTATTATAATGACATTCCTAGATTGACAGAAGCCAACTTGAGGATGGTACAGGTTTATCAGCTAACAGGTTTGACCATGACGGTTGCTGCCATATTGGGCAGGTTTATCTAATCAGGTGGAAAGCAGGGATTGAAAAAAGGCGTTGAAGGGGGATGTAGGGCGGATGCGGCTATTGATCAGGGGTTTGTGAATTCGTCTTTTATGCATCCCCCTTTTCTACATGCACCGCATACAGGGCATTTGACCCAGTGACAGACGGGACAGGTAGCGTCTGTCGAGCTATCTACAGGTGCACCGCAGTTCCAGCATGAGTGCTTGTAAGGTGATATAAACGAGTGATGCACGCAATGTAAGGTTTTATCGTCTATGTATGTCACCCCTCAATAGGCTGGGCGCTTTTCACATTGGTAGGATATTAGTGCCATTTTTGAGTTTCTTATGCGAACTAATTGGCTTTTTTAAACGAAGCCACGTTTACCTCCTTTCTAAAATCATCGACTTTAAAGTTTAGTAATAATTTATTTGTAACGCCTGTTGATTAGAACGATAGACAACTTTGCGATTGGCCTGCAGCTTGGTCAAATAATTTTAATATAAGGATGTGTGAATTATGAGTAAGTTGAGCCAGTGCTTGAAGATCATTGCACTCCTTCAGACCCGGCAGATGCTGTCAACCCGGGAAATAGCAGAAATACTGGGGATTACTCCTAGGAATGTAAAGGCGTATATTGAATATTTAAAGAGAGCAGGAGTGCCAATTCAAGGGATGACTGGAAGAGGGGGAGGGTACTATTTAAGCGATAACTATTATTTTGATGTACCCAAGCTGGATGAAGGGGAATATTCTGCCCTGATGCTGGCCGAAAAGCTTCTGACGCACAAAAACGGATTCCCATTGGCAAATGAGTTGCAGACAGCAGTGGCAAAGATTCGGTGTGCCTTGGGTGACACTGTTGTGAATGTTTTTCCTCTTCCCACCGATGAATTGATGCTCTCCCTAGGTAAAGTCGATTTAAGGGACAACGTCAATAAGATATTGACCACCATTTATATGGCCATAAAACAGCGTAAGCGCATAAGGATACTGTACTATACTCCAGCTAGAGATGAAAAGAAGGTAAGAGAAGTGGACCCCTATGCTATGATATACCGTGAGGGTTCGTGGTACTTAATAGGATACTGCCATTTGAGGGAGCAGATACGCACGTTCAAACTGGTCAGGATAGAGCACATCGAGATATTGGATACGTCCTTTGTATATCCCTGCGATTTTTCGGTAAAAGAATATATGTCAAACATCTTTAGCGTAATTGAAGGGGAAGAATATGATGTGGAGATCCGGTTTTTCCATCCTGCCAGTGTATGGGTTAGGGAGAAGAGATGGCTTCCCAACCAACAGATTAAAGTGTTAGAGGATGGTTCCATCATTTTCAAGGCCAAGGTGAAAGGGCTTATTGACATAAAAAGATGGGTGCTGAGCTTCGGGAAGCTGGCAGTAGTGCAAAAGCCTGAGGAGCTTGTGGGAAGCATAAGGGAAGAGCTGGAAGGCATGGCGGATTTGTATGGAGGACGGTCTTGTGAGAAGGAAGGAGAGGATTAATGCAAAAATGCCTTCTTATTTCCCCTGTATATTGTCAGGCAAATAAGAAGGCATCTTTCATTTTAAACGCTTGTATGCTATATATCATTATTATTAATCATTATTAATCACTCATCGAGAAGCCTTTTTTCACCTGTTATTTCCTGTATGGGCTTGATATCTTGAGTCACTTCCAGGATGCCAAGGAACTGGCCGGAATTATCCCTTACGGCAAAATAGCGGATAAAGACATATTTATCGCCCATCTTAATCCAGAAATCCTCATGGTCCTTTTTGCCTGTTCTCAAGTTTTCTATAACTTTTTGAACTATGTGTATGCTGGCAGGGGGATGGCAATTTTCTACGCGCCTGCCGATGACAGTCTTGGGTCGAGCAAATATCCTGTCCTTGCCCTGTGAGAAATATTTTACTACCCCGTCTTTGTCAACGAAGGTTATGTCTACCGGAAGCGTATTGAAGATGGCATCTATCTCCTTTTGTGAGAGTATGCCGGTTTCAAACTTTATGTATCCGCTTTCGACCAGCTGCTGGCCTTCAACTTGTGCTTTTTGCTCAATGTTTTCTCGGGCTGGATGCCATTTTCCTGCAGGCCGCGTGAGGCAATACCCTATCCCTTCGCTTTCTTCTTCTATCTTGATCCATTCGTCCTCGCTCAGCGTATTGAGCGCCATTGGGAAGAGTATGTTCTCTTCTTTGAAAATCATTTCGATGACCTTGTCGATTACCTGGTTGGCCTTGTTTACCACTTCGTCCTTGTTGCCTTTGTAGTTTGAGAGCAGAGAGCAAACTTCTTTGATTCCATCCCGTATTTCGTCATCCACACCCCACATCACCTTTGGTGGGGCTGTAATCCCGTATTTTTCCAGGAAGGGGAACAACAGGTTTTCTTTGCGGGCATAGTGCTTATCGACTTCCCAAAGCATGTTGAAGTCTTCGGCCAGCGTGCTGACATTGCCTGGGCTATCTGAAGTTTCAAAGTCTTTAATATGCGGCTTTATGCGGGTATTTATGAGCTTTTCGAGTTCCCTGTTTTCAAGTTTGAAGGTGTGAACAGGGTGGCCGGGAGCGTCTTCCGGCTTTTGCGGTCGATGTATTTCTTCTATGGAGCCTTTGAAAACAGCTGCGTGCACATCGCACAATCGCTGTATTTCCTCAACAGGCATGCCTTCCATGATTAAGGCTTGTTCTATATCAGCTATCTCTTCGGCCGATACCCCCTTGATCAGCTCTTCAAACCTGGGTTTGACTTCTTCTACGGTTTTTCCGTTATGTAGCTCTTTGATCAGCTCTTTCAGTACCTTTTTTCTGTATTCACGATTGTTTATGAATTCGCTCACGAAATCGCCTCCTTTGTGATTTGTGGGAATACGCATCTTATGGCTCCCATTTTAACTAAGATAGCTATTGGAGCCAAGCATCTCTGGTATCTACTGCTGGTGCCCAGTTAATATTATTATAACCCCGATTTTGCATCAAAAAACTGCAGTTTATAGAACTGCAGTTTAAATGTGATATTTTCATTTTAAGCCATATTCTTCAGGTCTCCATTTTGTCAGGTCTACTTCTTTCTTTATTTCGTACCAAAATTTCTCTTCATCGTCGGGTATGGTTTCAAGCTGGGCGCTTATGATGTCCAACCATTTTTGTTCCCGTGGGGGCACCATAACATCTCCATTTTTAATGCCTCTTTTAATTACATCCACTGCAAGAACTGCTGCTTTCTTGGTTGCCATAAAAGCGTCTTTCTCTTTTACCAGTTCCTTGCTGATTTCCAGCACAATGTCCGGCCTTAAGACATAAGCTTGAGGGTCAAACTTATCGTCGGATTTGGCCAGCCAATCGCGCATCTTTAGAGCGTAATCGTGTCCTTCAGCTGCTGCCTGGTTCATCAAGCGGCAGTCATAGATCAGCTGCTCTGTATAAACGACTGGGGCAGGAGCGCTCAAAAGCTTGATGTTCTGCACCGACTCGTTGCTCCAGCAGTCGCAAACACACGCTGCTATATTGCCCAGCGCGCTCAGGTGGGCACATGCAGCCGTTTTCCCCTCCATTGATATAGGAACTCCAGCTATGGCCTTCATATAAGGGCCTTCATAACCGCAATCTTTATTTGGGCCTACTGCTCCCATCTCGTAAGCAGCCAGCGTCCTGGGGACGCACGCCACCCTGTCCACCGCTGCAAATACTCTTGGGATCATGCCCTGTTCGGCTAGTACCATAGCAGTATTGGCAAAACCACAAGCCGTATCTCCGCCTGGGATAGAGCCGGTTGTCTCGGCTATTTGTACTATGCGTGACCACAGAAATCGCATATCCCTAACTCCCAAAACGCCAAGAGCGAAAACAGCTTTTCTCATATCGCAGTTGATTAGCGCTTCATCGTGGAGCTCCTTGCCGCCTGTGGACTCTACGGACAGAATGTCAGCTCCTTCTTCAGCGCATCTTTGGAATGTGATAAGCATGCTTTCCAGGAGCTGGCCCTGCCTCATAAATGATGGGCGTACCATTTCTCTGATGTCGTTGGGCGTACATCTCAATATGCTTTTAAGCCCGTATTTTGCCTCGTATTCTCTCATGTGCTGTAGCAAAATCCTGTTAATCTCGATCCCCCATTTTGGTTCCCGCGTTGTATCTGGGAGCAATTCCACTTCCACGATGATTCCAGAGGCGTGTAAGTCTCTTGCACGCTTTAAAATGCCTTCAATCATTTCTGCATACTGTCGATATACTTCCGAGATAGTGCTTGGTTCAATCTTCATGGGTGGTAGGGTCATGTTAATTTCAGGATAGACAGTTCCCCCGCCTATTATCATTCCGTTTTTTGTTTTAACTGGATGGGGAGCGATTCCATATACGAAGTCATCAAGAGACTTGATGGCCGTTTGATTAAAGGTTTTACGCGGTTTGCAGTCCATGGGATTTTCCCCCTTTAAAAGGATGCATGCAAGTTATTACATGAAGATTTGTATTAAAAATTATAGGAAATGGAATGATGTATTACAATAGTTGGAGTGCTGATAAGCAATATACTCTTTAAATTATCAAAAATGGACAAAAAGGCTTGTATAATACCCGCATGACAAGGTTATAGGCTTGCTGGTGGATGAAGGCATAGTAAAATCTTGCGATTCTGCGATGCCAGCTTTTTAAAAAGCTTTGAAACACAATGTATGCGAAAAAGCCGGAGCATTTGCCCCAGCTTTAAAACTCTGGGTTTAGCGAATATCCAAACATGTGATTGACCAACGCTTCTTCTAGCTTTTTGCTGTCTTTTGCATCGGCTTTACTTATAGGTATATCTCCTGGCATAAGGTTAGAAAATCCTACCATGCCTCAGCCTGGCTCAAATATACGTTCCTATATATAGGTGTTTTGGGAGTACCCCGGTACGCCCTTGACTGTGTATGTCACCTTCATTCTACCTGTTGCTGGATGGTATTCCTTCCCGTTTATTCTGGTGCTGTGGCTCCATGTTTCCCCCTGCTTGAAGGGGGTTTTCATGACCAGGTTGTGCAGCTTGGAGTTTACTTCCGGTGGGTCAAACCGGGTGCTCGACATAACTCTTTCGGTTACTGTGCCTTTTACATAGTCAATGTAGTACCTTACTGCAATAGGTTAAGTTACATTAAAAGGAGCTGCACTATCACAGTGCTACTTCCTGGCAAGGAAGGGATAGCGTTGACGTGTCTCTAATCAGCTAATATTGTGTGCTGTATAAACAGAAATATGCCAAGCATTATTATGATATCCCCTATGCTGATGAATTGCTCTTTAGGCCAAGGGATGTAGATTATGTCAGCTAAAATCCATAGGGGGGTTTTATCGGTCATCAAGGTATAGTTGGAAAGTACGCCGGATTGGATCATTTCCACCTGTTTGGCCAGGGAGGGAATTTCGAGTGCGCGGCGGGATACCGGCATGGCTCCACCATTAAAAAGTATTACTAAAAAGTTCATCAGAACCCCCATACCTATGATTTTCATGTGTTTATGTTTCGTGTTAAAAAATATAAATATAAACAACAATGCATATTTAACTATAAATATTATAAACAATGCCCATGAGGGGATATAGTTTAAATGATGATAAAGCAAAAAGTCTAAAGCAAAGGACATAATTGCTAGATACGGTAAACGAAGCTCAACATTTTTTAGCCTGTTTAGCTGTCCTCCTCTGATGAAAGCTAAAAAAAGGCTTAACGCAATAACTATAACTGCTACCATGGCAAAAAATTTCATCCTTTCTGTGGTGTTTTAGGGTGCTTTAGTTAAACAAAAGAGTTATTTATATTTTCTTGTACTACGCTGATTAAGGCATCTGCCACCAGTGGATGAAATTGGGTTCCCTTGTTTTGCTTGATGATATCCAGGGCTTCTTGTGGGGTAAAAGCCTTACGGTAGGGCCTATCGGAGGTAAGGGCATCATAGGCATCGGCTGCCGCAATGATATAAGCCTCAATTGGTATTTCTGAACCTTTGAGGCCCTGTGGATAACCTTTTCCATCGTATCTTTCATGATGACTCTTTATAAATTCCTTTACGTCATCGGAAAAATCTATATCTTCTAGTATTTTTAACCCAATATTGGGATGTTGCCTGATTTTTTCCCATTCCTCTTCGGAGAGTGACTGGGGCTTGCGTAAAATGAAATCTTCTATTCCTATTTTACCTATATCATGCAATAGGGCTGCCACCTTTATAGATTCAATCTTGGATGAGGGCAGTTTAAGCTTTTGGGCAATTTTTTCAGCATACATCTCTACTCGCTTGGAATGTCCTTCTGTATATTTGTCTTTTGCTTCAATTGCCGCCGTAAGGGTTTGTATGATTTGATAATACCTCTTTTTCGAGTCAAGGTAAAGCTGAAAGGAATAACGTGCAAGAAGCAATGGGCCAAACAGCAATATCACATATATATGGCCGTTGGGGATTTGGTAGAGCAGGTATATAAAATACCCAAAAGGAGCGAGAGCGTAGAAATTGGGTATTGCCCACAGGATATTGTTTTTCCACAACTTAAAAAACGATTCCTGCTTAAGGAAGGTCATGAGAAGAATAAGTATGGAGGAATTAAAAAACAAAAACAGGGTTGTATATGTAAGTAAACAGAGCATATATAAATACGGGTTTTGACCTGCATTGAGTTTGTAATGCATTGTCTGATATATATTACCCGATATAAATGCGCTTATCGCATGGTTTGCCATATTGAAAAGAGTTTTATAAAACGGCCTGTTGAATACGTGTTCGTACGCACCTTTTTTAGGACGGTTAAAAAAGAAAAAATGACTGATAGATGCTACTATTACAGCAAAATATGTTCCGTGGTATAAATGTGAAGCGAATATAATGGCAAAGGATACGCTTAGTGCACCTCCATTCATAAACTTCACCGAAAACGACTGGCTCATTCCTGCAAGTATGATCCAGAATATCAGGTCATATATTTGTGTGCGAAGTATATTGTTCATTGAAAGAAGTATTATTGATATTCCTATTATGGATATTATGCTTAAAAAGAAGACTGCTTTTCTGTTCATATATGCTGTACTACCTCCGCTTTGTGATTAGTACTTAAAAGGCCAAACCCCTGGTTCAGTTCAAATTACAACCAATAAAATCCCGCACCGCCTGCCAGAATGAGAGAAATCAGGGCGACTATGAACCCCAGGACCTTTTTCATGGCTTTACACCCTCCTGTTTTGAGTTCTCTGCCCTTCGCTAATCAGGCAGGCCTTTCTCCGCTCCGCTTATAAAAATCAGAAAATTTAAGCGAAGAACCGGGGTTTGGCCTATTTGGCAAGAACATTAGGACGTCTAGTGCTTTGGAAGTCGCTGTTATTTTACTCTCAAGCATATTTACCCAATTTTCTATTTAATGCGTCCAGCACAGCCTTCACAACTGCTTTATTGTCATCTTGCTCTATAGGGGATGAACCTACAAGAAAGTTTTCAATCTGTTCAGCAACTTGAGAAACTGCCACAATGCAAACGGGTTTTCCTGAAATTGTGGTTTTCTGTATATCTATCACGCTGAACACACACTCGCCGCCTAGAAATTGCTGTATGGCATTTATTGTGGCTTCGGCCAGGGCTCGAAAGCGCCCCTGAGTAAAGTTTATCCCCCGGGAGACGCCTTCAAACACCTTGTCGTCTTTTGTTAGGACGACTCTTGCTTCAATTTGTGAATCTTCCATACTTATGGAAATGTTTTTGAGAACAAGGCGAGAGTTACTGTAGCATATTTCACTTTCATCTTGTATCTGTGCAATGCTTATCACCTTGTGGTCAAGGGGGATGCCGTATTTTGCCATGAGTGCAGACTGTACGTCTCGAGAAATTTGTTTAGGATTTCGGGCTGTACTTGCCAATATATGAAGTTCAATTATGTTGCCTTCTTGGTTCAGTACTATTTTTGAGGATATAATCCCCGGAATTTTATTTAGGAAAGATTCATATTCTTGAATCTTTGTGTTGTCTAACACCATAAATCCTGATATCCCCCTTACATATATATTTACAGGGATCAACCTATCCTATTAAAACATATTTCGCCATGTTTTTGTAAAATCCTCTTTAAATTTTAAAAAGTTTGTACAAGGATTAAACCGTTGATCTTAGTCTAAAAATCCCGTCTGTAGTAAGCGAAAACTTTATAGGTACTAGCATCAGAATATGATACATGGTATAATATTCCGTAAAAAGAATATAACGGAACAAAAATTCAATAAATCAATAATCAAGGGTTACATTTCCGGTTGTAAAAATAAAGAGGAATAATGATGCGAAGGGGGATAAAACGTGAAGATTACGTCATTAAAGCTCTATACCGTGAAGCCTCGATGGCTGTTTTTGAAGATAGAAACCGATGAGGGGATTGTTGGATGGGGTGAACCTATAGTAGAAGGCAGGGCGGCTACGGTGAAGGCAGCGGTGGAAGAATTAAGCTATTATTTGATTGGCAAAAATCCTCTAAACATAGAGGACCACTGGCAGGTGCTTTATAGAGGAGGGTTTTATAGGGGCGGCCCGGAGCTGATGAGTGCTATTTCAGGCATTGACCAGGCACTGTGGGATATAAAGGGCAAGTATTACAATGCACCCATATATGAGCTGCTGGGTGGCTTGTGCCGGCAAAAGCTCAGGGTTTACTCGTGGATAGGGGGAGACAGGCCCAGCGACATAGTAGAGGCTGCTAGGGAAAAGATAGAGGCCGGTTTTACGGCGGTAAAGATGAACGCGACCGAGGAGATGCACTATATAGATTCTTTTAAAAAAGTGCAGCAAGTGATTGATAGGATTGCGGCTCTTAGAGATGCCTTTGGCTATGACCTGGATATAGCCGTGGATTTCCATGGCCGTGTACATAAGAGCATGGCAAAGGTATTGGCCAAGGAGCTGGATGCGTTTAAGCTGATGTTCATCGAGGAGCCGGTGCTGCCGCAAAACAATGAGGCTTTAAGGGAAATTGTGCGCTATACATCCACTCCCATTGCAACAGGCGAACGGATGTTTTCGAGGTGGGATTTTAAAAACCTTCTAATGGATGGTTATGTGGACATAATCCAGCCTGACCTCTCACATGCCGGCGGGATCTCGGAATGCAAGAAGATCGCTTCCATGGCGGAGGCTTTTGATGTTGCTGTCGCGCCACACTGCCCGTTGGGGCCAATAGCCCTTGCTGCCTGCATACAGCTTGATGCCTGTACGCCCAACGTGTTTATACAGGAGCAGAGCCTTGGTATACACTATAATGAGAGCAGCGATCTTCTGGATTATTTGAAGGATCCAGGCGTATTTAAATACAGCAACGGGTTTGTGGATATTCCAAAAGGTCCTGGATTAGGGATTGAGATCGATGAGCAAAAGGTGCTAGAAGCAGCTAAAGAAGGGCATAACTGGAAAAATCCTGTGTGGCGCAACGAGGATGGAACGGTTGCTGAGTGGTAGGTGTTCTGCACTAGACTCCGAAGAAGCTGGAATAAATCAGGATGGGACGGTTGTCAAATGGCAGTGTCTTAGCTCTGTACATAGTAAATTTTATTGTGCTTGTGTATATGATGCAAATTTTTCTATCCAAAAAGAATTTAAGTATGAAGGAGATTGCTTATATGTATAAAAAATTAAAATCAATAGTTGTTATAATGTTATCAATATTGATATTTGTTTTTACCGCCTCAACATGTTATGGTAACTCAGCAGAGCCACCATCAATTCTGATTATTGTTCCTAATCCACCATCCGATTTAGAAATTAGTATTGATACGGGCAATACATATGTAGAAGCTAATAAAGTGGATAAAGTTGTAGTAGAGAAAGTTATAGAAAGGTATTATATTTTTTATTCGAGCAAGCTAGGAAATACTAGGGACTATGTTTTTAAAATTACTACTGGGGATGACAGTTATGAAATAGCAATAGAAAAGCCTCTCAAATCATACAATAATATTTATACTTTGAACTTGAAAAATCGAACATTAACGCCGGGAAAGTTATTATCAAGGTCAATTTTATTAGTTTTAACACGCTTAATCCTAACATTGATGATAGAAGGCATTATATTCTGGTTGTTTGGTTTTAGAAATAAAGATTACTGGATTGCTTTTTTTATAATAAATATAATTACTCAGGGAGCATTGAATATCTGGATTAATGGGTTTACTCCTATAGAAAGTTATTTGATTTTAAATCTTGTAGCTGCGGAAATATTGGTATTTATAGCCGAAATTAAAGCTTTTTTAACTGTTATAAAATCATGTCGTTGGCATACAGTTTTATATGTGTTGACAGCCAATTTGGTAAGCTTTATAGCAGGGAGCTATATGATTACATTTCTACCAATATAATACATTAACAGATTGTCTCATTAATGAGAATAATCGTTCGTAAAAACCGCAATGGAGGAATGGAGTTATTTCCTGAAAAGAATATATCAATAGCGGCATATACAGTAAGTGGCTTTTAGAACCAATGATAAAAAATATCCAAAAGCCATTTTTTTATTAAGTAGATGATTAACAGCGTTTGGGCAACAAGGATTATGGCGATGAATGGCTATATTTTATCATTGTTTAACGATTTGGGAAAGAAATATTTGATTATGATAATTTGTTGTTGTAAATACACATACTTAATGCTATAATAAACTTTGTTAAAAATAAAACAATGTTTGAGGAAACAATATAGATCTCAGGTGGTGATTTGGTTGCCAAAGGTATTGAGAGCCGACAACATGAACAAGTGCCTCGGATGCTTTACATGTATGCTTACATGCGCTGCCGTGAATCATAATAACCACAATCTTGCTAAAAGCTCCATAAAGGTCAAGACGAGAGGAGGGCTTCAGAGCAAGTTTGCGGCAACGATTTGCGTTGCCTGCAAGGAGCCTGCCTGTGCTGAAGCCTGTCCCACAAATGCGCTTGTCAGGCGTCCTGGTGGGGGAGTGAAATTGATCCGCGAAAGGTGTATTGCATGCGAAAAATGCGTTTCTGCATGCATAGTTGGTTCAATTCACATGGACTATGACAGAAAAATACCAATCATATGCAAGCACTGTGGGGCGTGTGTAAGGATGTGCCCGCATAATTGTTTGAGCATGGAAGAGGTGACGGAGTAGATGCTAGGGGAAGACTTTGTAAGGGTATTGTATATAGACCTTGAAAACAGAAAGGCAGATATTAGAGAGAGAAAGGACTTGTATAAATACCTGGGCGGGACCGGTGTGGCTGCAAAGCTTTTGGAGGAGAACATGAAGAAGGGTCTGCCGCCGCTACATGAAGAGCAGCCGCTTATAATCTCAATTGGCCCGCTTTCCACTATATTCCCTGTCGTTACCAAGGCAGTTGCAACCTTTATATCGCCCCACACGGGCGAGTATGGTGAAAGCCATGCTGGTGGGAGGTTGGCCATGGCCATGCGCAATGCGGGATATGATGCTATTGTTATAACCGGCAGGGCGCATAAACCTACCTATCTGTTAATAACTGACAGGAATATAGAGTTTAAGGATGCTCGGGCGATGTGGGGTCTTGATATAGAAGAGGTAGGCAGGGTGGTTAGAGAAAGAGAGCCAGGGCCGGGTAAAAGAAGCATTATAAGAATTGGTAGGGCAGGAGAAAATCTTGTTACGTATTCATGCGTCAATGTTGATACTTACAGGCACTTTGGAAGGCTGGGCATGGGTGCGGTGTTTGGCAGCAAAAACCTGAAAGCCATGATAATCATGGGTGAGAGGGACCTGCCAATTTCCAACTTAAAGGAATATTTTAAGACTTATCAGGAGATATATAAAAAAGCAACCCAGACCGATGCCATGGCCAAATACCATGAGCTTGGAACGCCCCTGAACATAAAAGTGCTGAACGCCATAAATTCTCTGCCAACGAAGAATCTTTTGCAGTCGACCTTTGAGCATGCAGATGACATATCGGGCGAAAGGTTTGCTGAGAAAAATCTCATAAGAAAGGTCTCCTGCACCGGTTGCCCAATAGGCTGCATTCACATAGGGCAATTCAGAAGGGAGTTTGACAAGGGGTATGAGTATGAGTCCATAGCTGTTTCATATGACCATGAGCTCGTTTATGCCCTTGGCAGCCTGCTTGGAATAAGGACCAGCGATGAGGTGCTGGAGATAATCGAAGAGGTAGAGCTTGCGGGACTTGATGCAATGACGACGGGTGTTGTACTGGCATGGGCCACCGAGGCTTTACAGAAGGGACTTATAACAAAGGAAGACACTTTGGCAGACCTTGAATTTGGGAATACCAAGGAGTACATCAAGGCCATCGATTATATTGCAGACAGGGCAAACGAGTTTTATTACACCATAGGGAACGGCTTGAATGAAGCGGTAAAAAAATACGGTGGTCAGGAATTTGCGCTGCTGTACGGCGGGAATGAGATGGCGGGCTATCATACCGGATATGGTTTTGCGCTGGGCCAGACGGTTGGAGCAAGGCATTCGCATCTTGACAATGCAGGGTATTCATACGATCAGAGCGCAAAAGAGCTCAAGGATGAAGAAATAGTGGATTATGTGATAAAGGAGGAGAAGGAAAGGAACGTCTTGACGTCGCTGTGTATCTGCCTGTTTGCGCGAAAGGTGTATGACAGGCCAACTATCTTAAAGGCTCTGCATTCTATCGGCATTGACTGGACGGATGATGACCTGACAAGGTTGGGGAATGATATATTCTTTACAAAGCTCAGGATCAAGAAAGAACTTGGCTATTCCCTTGAAAATTACAGGTTCCCGAAGAGGGTATTTGAGACGCCCACTCTCTGGGGCAGGATGGACGAAGAGAGGTTAAACAGGCTTTTGAGGATGTATATCGATAGGGTGGAGAAGGAATATGAGGATTGGAGTAGAGGTCAATGATTTTTTTGAAAAATACGGCGGCAAAACTGGGAAATTTGAAATGGAGATTGACCCAGGTTTTAATGTGCAAAAGTTGCTTCAAAAGCTGAATATACCACAGGACAGGGTTGGCTTTGTAATCGTAAATCAAAAAAGGGTGGACTTTGATTACGTCTTTTCCGAAGGCGATGAAGTGCATATTTTGCCTTTTGCGATTGGAGGGTAATGCTTAAAGTGGAAAAAAGATATATAAAAAACATTGGTACGCTTACCTGCGAAGGGCAAAACAGGCTATTTCAAACGACGGTTGCTGTGGTCGGTGCAGGGGGGATCGGTGGATTCGTGATAGAAGGGCTGGCACGCCTTGGAGTGAAAAAAATCATAGCGGTCGATATGGATGTATTCGATGAGATGAACTTGAACAGGCAGGCCCTGTCCAATGTTAACAATCTGGGCAACCACAAGGTCATCGAGGCAGAAAAAAGGGTGAAGGAGATAAATCCAGGCGTGCGTTTTCTGCCCATCAGACAAAAAGCCTGTCTGGAGAATCTTCCGGATTTTCTGGGTGAAGCAGATTATATATTTGATGCGACGGATAATATCGAGATAAGGAAAGAGCTTTCTGAGTTTGTGCAAAATACCGGCAAAGTTCTGATCCATGGTGGATGTGCGGGATGGTATGTGCAGGTGGCGATAGTGACTAAATATACGTCATCTATAGAAAGGCTTTTTGGAGGCACCGGTGACCAGGGGGCTGAGAAAGTGCTTGGGAACCCGGTGTTTGCGCCCATGCTGACGGCAGCCCTTGAGCTTTCCGAGTTCTGTAAGCTTATATCGGGTAAGGGAGAGCCCCTTGTAGGCAAATGCATGGTTGTCAATCTTTTGACAAATGAATACAGGGTTTTTGAATTTTAAAAGTCTTTCCGAGCCATTGCAGCCTAAGAAGGGAAACCCAGTCGTTCTTTAGGTTTTCCTTTATGGTGCTATGGCCGATAGGGTGCAGTTTGCGGGAAACCGCTGTGCCTCCCGCTTTGGAAAGGAAGGACGGCATAAAAGGGATGCTCTTTTGCCTTTCCAAAGCGGAGGGTATCCCTTTTTTAGTTGCAACTCGGCAAGAGGATTTCATCTTCTGCGAGTGTGAGATGAACTGCATGAAAGAAAATATCTGGCAAATCTTGATGTTGTCAGGCAGTCAGTGATGGGTATGTGAACAATACTGAGAGAGTGAGGGTGCTCGCCCCGGGAGCCAATATGCTCGTGTGATTACGTATGTGAGCTACGAGAGAGCCGCTGGAACGGGTTCCTTTGCAGCAGAATAAGGGGGAGTTGGCTGCCCAGCTTCTCTTGGAGCTCATGTCCCTATGGTAGATGGTGGTTTACTTCATGATAATATGTAGAATTTTAAAGGGGAGGCACTTTGGCAATGAAAAGGTACGCGATGTTACTTTTGATGTTAGCTGTATTATTTACAGGCTGTCAAAGGTTAAAGCCTGCAACTACATTAAAAATAGCTACCACCACAAGCATATATGACAGTGGTTTTTTGGATTTTGTATTTCCATCCTTTGAGGACGATTACGGGATAAAGCTCAATTTTATTTCCGTTGGCAGCGGGCAGGCTGTTAAGATGTTTAAAAATAAAGACGTTGACGGGATAATCATTCACGAGAGGTCCTTTTTGGATGAGCTCTTGCAGGAAAAATATATAAATGGGTATACTCCTTTGGTTTATAACCATTTTATGCTTGTTGGGCCTAAAGATGCCAGGAATTTGTTTGAAGATGCCGGTTCAATCCAGGAGGCATTTTTGATAATTAAAAACAATAATTTGCCATTTGTGTCTCGCGCTGACAACTCGGCGACTTATATAAGGGAGCTTGAGATATGGGATTTAGCGGGGACCCAGCCCGATTTCGATGGCTATATAAAATCGGGACAGGGCATGGGCATGAGCTTAAATCTTGCAAATGAAAAGCGCGCTTTTATCCTTACTGATGAAGCTACTTTTTATAAGATGAAAGACAAGCTGGACAGCTTGGATGTAATTTATCAAGGCCCGGATGAAGAGGTCTTAATGAATGTTTACTATTTTGCCCTTTCTTCTGCGAGGGAGGAGGCGCCCATTTTTGAGAAATTTTTTAAAGGTAACAAGTTTAGAGCGCTGGTTGAAGGATTTAATCAGAAGTACTTTAAAAATCCGGTTTATAAATTGTGCGAATAATTTAAAAACAGCCTTGAGGTAGGGGCAATGGTGGGCAATATTGTCATATCAACGCTGGTTGTATGTATTCCGTCAACTTTGATTTCGATACTGCTTGCTGTACCCGCAGGGTATATTCTCAAAATTAAAAGGTTTAAAGGGCGAAGGTTTATAATTAGAGCGGTGTATACCCTGTCGGGACTGCCGCCGGTTTTGGCCGGGCTGGTGGTGTATATGATGCTTTCTAATAAAGGGCCGCTGGGATTTTTGAACATTCTCTTTACCAAGTGGGCTATGGTTATTGCCCAGGTGATTTTGATAGTGCCCATTGTAATACTGTACACCTTATCGGGGCTTAAAAATATCTTTGTACTGCTGGATAATCTTGATTACCTGGATATAAGGGGCAAGAGAAGATACCTCATTATGATACGGGAGTATTCACGGGAATTGATCTATGCGTCGGTATTGGGGCTCTCCCGAGCAATCTCCGAGGTCGGAGCGGTGCTCATTGTAGGTGGCAACATCGAAGGCGAGACGAGAATACTGACAACGGCTATAATCCACGAGGTTTCAAAGGGCGAGTTTTCTCGTGCGCTTTTGCTGGGCCTGATTCTGCTTGCTATATCTTTTGGGTTTAATACAGCTTTGCAGGTATTGCAGGGTGATATGGTTGATTGAGGTAAAGAACGTCGAAAAATATATAGGGAATAAGCTGCTGTTTTACTGCGAAAGTTTAAAGTTTGAGAAAAGAGGTTTGTATATCATAAAGGGGCCAAACGGTTGCGGCAAGACCACTTTTTTAAGAATGTTGTTTGGCAAGGATGGGGATTTTAAAGGTGTGATTAAAAATGCGTTTGACAAAAGAGTTATGCTTCCTCAGCAGCCATACTTTTTCAAAGGAAGCGTGCTTTACAACATATCGCCGGGTGCAAAACGCGACGGGCTTGCTAAAGCTCGTAAGGTCCTGGATAAATTTTCGATTGCCCCTGATGCCCATATTTCTTCGCTTTCGCTGGGCCAAAAACAGCTTGTTGCCTTTCTAAGGGCGTTTTACATTGATTCGGAAGTCTTGTTTTTGGATGAGCCAGACACATACCTGGATAGCCGGGTTAAAAACTTTATGTTTGAACTGATATCGCAGGACTCAAGCAAGAGATGCATAATAGCGGTAACCCATGACTCCACAATAGCTGTCCCGGCCAGGACTATTTGGTTTGAGGATTGTCAGATAAAATCTTAAATTTTGGGATAGAACCTAGGTGTACTCGAGCGGTGTCTCTGTACATTTTATGACTCTAATTTGTTGTTTTGTGATATTGAAAAATAAGCAGAAGTGGGTGGTAAAAAGATGAAGGTTTTTAAAACCGACTCTGAGGTATTTGATATCTTACACAAAGAGTTTTCGGATTTTGTTCTAGGCACTGAAACAGTGCCGCTGTATGAGGCGTCTGATCGAATTTGTGCAAGGGATATCGAAGCAAATATAGATGTCCCACATTTTGACAAGTCAACGGTGGATGGATATGCCGTTAGATGCCAAAAAACATTTTCGGCCAACGATGAGAATCCGGCCGTTTTTGACCTTATAGGGGAGGTTAAGACGGGGGAGATACCGGATTTTAAAATACAAGAGGGTCAGGCGGCAAAGATTTTTACGGGTGGCGCCGTCCCTGAAGGTGCTGACGCTGTGGTCATGCTAGAGAATACCGTTGAGCAGGAGGGGAGGGTCTTCGTCTTTAAGCCGGCAAGGCCGAATGAGAACATCTTGAAAAAAGGCGAAGATGTGGGAAAAGGCTGTACAGTTGTGAAGAAATATCAGAGACTGAGAGCACCTCAAATAGGCGTTTTGGCAGCGGTGGGCCAGAAGGAAGTAGAGGTTTTCTCAAGGCTCAAGGTGGGGATCATTTCAACCGGCGACGAGATAATCATGCAGGACCAGCCCCTGGAGGGAGCAAAAATTTACGATGTAAACTCATACACTCTGTACAGCGCGCTGAAACAGGAGTATGCCGTTCCGAAGTTGTACGGGATTGTAAAGGATGATTATGAGGCTTTGGTAGGCATTCTTTCAAGAGCTGTTTCGGAAAACGACGTTGTGCTGATATCCGGTGGCAGTTCGGTTGGAACGTATGACAACACGCTGAAGGCCATACAAAGTTTGGATGAGGCCATAATCCTGGTTGATGGGATATCAATAAAGCCCGGGAAGCCAACCATTATAGCAAAGGCAGGCAATAAAGCAGTGTTTGGACTTCCGGGGCATCCGGTGTCGTGCCTGTTTATATTTAAATTCTTTGTTAAAAAGTTGTTTGATATCCTGCTGCATCAACAGGATACAGCCGGTGGTAAGGTTTTGGCAAGGCTGAAATCGGGTTTTGCTGCTTCAAGCGGCAGGACCGAGTTCGTATTTGTAAAGCTGATTTACTCGGATGAGATTTTAGCAGAGCCTTTGTACGGAAAATCCGGTTCGATAAATCTTCTGAACAATGCATCGGGGTATGTCAAGATTGAGGCAACAAGGACGGGTTTGAAGCCGGGGGATTTGGTTGAGGTGGTGTTGCTGTGAAGGATTATCATTTCACTGCTGTGTTGCCCGATGTGGCAAGGGATAGCATAGAGAAAATCTTAAAGGAATATTTGGTTTTGGGGAAAGAAACAATTTCAATATACGAAGCCGGTAATCGTTTTGCCTCCCAGGATTATTTTTCGGTAAATACCTGTCCGCCTGTTGATGTTGCTGCCATGGATGGATATGCCGTCAATGCGCAAGAAACGTATGATGCCACCGATGCGCAGCCCAAGATGATTCAAAACTTTGAGGTCGTTCAGACTGGGCACAGCATAAAAAGCTTTGACGCTGTTGTACCCTTTGAAGAGGCGCAAAAAGAGGATGGGGGTATAAAGATTTTTAAAAGCTATTATCCGCGCCAGAACGTTCGATTGAAAGGCGAGGACGTACAGAGAGGCCAGGTAATAGTGAAAAAGGGAGAGCTGCTTACCGAGTTTGAGCAGGTGTATTTGAAGGCAGGGGGGTACAGGGAAGTCGAGGTGTTTAAAATGCCAAGGCTGGTTTTTCTGCCCACCGGCGATGAGCTTGTGGACGTGATTGAAAGGGAAAACCAGCTTGTAGAATTTAACTCGGTGCTGTTTAGCAGTCTACTAAAAAAATACGGGTTTGATATAAGCATTTTTGAGCCTGCACCCAATGATATAGCGGAACTTACAGGCAGGATAGAAACCCTTTTAGAAAAATATGACATATTATTTATAAATGGTGGATCCTCAAAGGGAGATATGGACTTAACTGCTGAGGCTGTTTCCAGGCTTGGAGAGGTCATTGTACACGGCGTGGCAATAAAACCCGGCAAACCCACCATCATAGGCAGGGTAAACAAAAAGCTCGTCATGGGGCTTCCGGGATATCCTGTTTCGATGTTTTTTGCAGTAAAGGAGTTGTTTTTGAAGGCATTCTTCAATGCTTATAACTTAAACCCAAAGCAAAAGACGATTTGGGCATTGCTTGAGAGAAGGCTTTTTTCGGATATAGGAGCTGAGGAGTACATCAGGGTGAGTATAGAAAATGACCAGGGCAGAAATTTGGCCAGGGTCCTTAAAAGGGGTGCAAGCGTGATATCGAGCTTAAAAAGGGCAGACGGATATATAGTGATCCCCGTTAATGCGGATCTATTGGAAGAGGGAAGCCTTGTCGAGGTTAAATTGATTTAAAAAGGTGAGAGGTAAGATGCGAGACGGATTCTCCAGAGAAATTGAATATTTGAGGTTTTCAATAACCGAGAGGTGCAATTTTTTCTGCAGGTACTGCAGGACAAGGGATGTATGCGCTTGTGATACTGATGCCGGGGAGCTTACAAAGCAAGATGTGTTCAGGATAATTTCCGCTTTTAAAAAGCTGGGCATAAAGAAGCTCAGGCTTACCGGCGGTGAACCTTTTTTGAGGAATGATGTATTTGACATAATAGACTTTGCGTATGATTTGGGGATACAGAATATAAACGTTACCACCAACGGCTTTTTGCATGATGACTGTATTCAGAGGATTATTGAAAGCAGGCTGAGCGGTGTCAATATTTCTCTTGATACGCTGGACAGGCAAAAATACCGTGAATTAACCGGTGTGGACGGGTTTGATGTGGTGGTAAATGCCATTCAAACATTGTCGAGGTTTAAGAGGGTAAAGCTCAATGCGGTTTTATTGAAAACGATAAATTTCGATGAGGTGGAGGATTTAATTTTATTTGCCAAAGACAACAATGCTGTCATCAGGTTTATTGAGCTCATGCCAATTGGCGTGGCAAACCGAATTTTTGAGAGGGAATTTGTAAGCACACAGGACGTTTTGAAAAGGTTTAAACATTTTCAAAGGATCGAAGACCGTGAAAAATCTGTTGCAGAATACTATTACATCAAGGATTTTGATAGCGTGGTAGGCTTTATAAATGCGGTGTCGGATCATTTTTGCAGCCGGTGCAATAAGGTGAGGGTTTCGGCAAAGGGTATTCTCTATAACTGCCTTTTTGATGAAGATGGGCTCGATCTTAAAGAGCATTTCGGATCAGAAGATGTTTTGGCCGAGAGGATAAAGCAGTTCGTTATGAAAAAGAAATTTGAAAGGAGCGCAACCACAAACTCAATGATGTTTAAGATAGGAGGTTGAAAGACAATGGATTTTTCTCATCTAAACGACGAAGGTTTGCCTCAGATGGTCGATGTGTCTCAAAAGGATGTAACGCACAGGGTTGCAAAGGCAAGCGGCAGGATCTATGTAGGGTATAAAGTTATGGCCGCAATACAGAATTCTGACATGCCAAAAGGAGATATATTTACTACCGCAAAGCTTGCTGGGATAATGGCTGCCAAGAAGACGTCGGAGCTTATTCCGCTTTGCCATAATATATTTTTATCATACATCGATATTTCGTATTCCGTAAACCAGGAGGAGGGTTATATTGAAGCCACATCCGAAGTGAGGACCAATGCTCAAACCGGGGCTGAAATGGAAGCCCTTACTGCTGTTTTGATATTTCTAGAGACGATATACGATATGTGCAAGGCAATAGAAAAACACATGGTAATAACCGATGTCAGGGTGATCGAGAAAAAGGGTGGAAAGTCGGGTGATTGGTCACTTGACGGCGCATTTGGCAAAAACGATAGGGGGCTGGGCAGGGTCGTTTCGATTAACATAAGCAAGCAAAAGGGCACGCCCAAACAGCCTGCAGACGAGGCATTGTTAATTAAGGATTTTGGGATAGAGGGGGATGCCCATGCGGGAGCGGGACACAGGCAGGTTAGCCTGCTTGATGTTTCCAGCATAAGGAAGATGGAGAAATACGGGCTAAAGGGCCTTTGTTTTGGCAAGTTTGCCGAAAACATTACAACCGAGGGGCTTGATTTGAGCAGAATTGATATTGGCACAAGGCTTAAAATTGGGAACGATGTGGTGCTTGAGATAAGCCAAATAGGAAAAAAATGTCATGGGGATGGGTGCGAGATAGCCAGGACGGTGGGGGGTTGTATAATGCCCAGAGAAGGCCTGTTTGCCAGGGTACTTAAGGGCGGGAAAATAAAGGTAGGAGATTGTATAGAGGTTATGGCTTGAGCATTGTTTTTAAAAGCACGTGTTTGTGTTTATCCAAAAATACGCAAGAAGACTTGATCTTCTACAAGATGGAGATGAATTGCTAAAAATGTGATAAAATATTTCTCGGGTGATGGCTAATGTACAAAACTCAAAGTAGCTGGCGAGTCTGCAGTTGAGCGGATAGTCAGTAGTGGGTGTGTGAACCACCCTGTGAGAATGAGGGTAGCTTAGACTACCAAATTTCTCATGAAGCCACCATCTCTATAGGTGGTTGGTAGTTCACGTGAATTTTCTGCAAGTAATATCAATTGAGGAATGCCGTCTATGAATTGCTGTTGCGGCCGCATTCCCTTTCATTCTCGAGAAGGATGTTCAACCCATGATCCAGTATGGGAAGGACTGCCTGGATACATTCCACTGCAGCTTTCGGTGAGCCGGGAAGGTTGATTATAAGGCTGTTTTTATAGATACCCGAAATGCCGCGGGAAAGATAGCTCCTTTTTGTTATCTTTCCCGTTTCATATCTAATAAGCTCAGATATTCCAGGTGTCTGTTTTTCAATTACCTCAAGGGTGGCCTCGGGAGTTACGTCCCTCTGGTAAAATCCTGTACCGCCGGTTGTCAGAATAAGGTTTGCTCCGGCGCTGGCTGCTTCAACTATAGCCTCTTTTATCTGCTGTTTTTCATCGGGCACTATTTTGTAGTACACCTTTAAAAAACCTTGAGCTTGGAGTACATCAATTAGTTGTTTGCCGCTTAGGTCCTCTCGCAATCCCTGTGAACTTTTATCTGAACAGGTTATTACCGCGAAGGTGAAACTCATATTTATTCCTCCCTATCTGTTTTTAACTATTTTAATGTGGAATGAGGGGGCCTTATACTTCTCATTGCCCAGCTATGTGAATGGGTTGTACAGCTTGATTTCCGCTATTTCAACCATCCGGCTTGGTCATATCGTTTGTACGCTGTTTAAGTTGCACAGCTTGTTTTCCGCCATTCCAGTAAGAGGGTAGCTTGCTTAAAATATAAGGCTTCCAGGGTTATCTGGAAGCCTTTCTGTTTGGCGGAGAGAGAGGGATTCGAACCCTCGGTACCCCTTTTTGGGGGTACACACGATTTCCAGTCGTGCGCCTTCGACCACTCAGCCATCTCTCCGCGTCGAATATATTACTCCTAGCGCTTTAATAGTATACCTCGTAAAACCCAAAAAATCAAGAGGCATAATGAATATTATTTGGTTTAAAAGGATGGATATTTCTGTAAAATTGTAAGAATTTTTGTATTGCAAATGATGTGAGATAATAGTATAATTAATATGCCAGAAGGAACACTATCTCTAATGATATTTAAAAAGTAAAAAATTTGCCGTGCTAGATGGGGAGTTAGCGGTGCCCTGTAACCCGCAATCCGCTATAGCGGGGTCGAATTCCTGCTGGAGGTTTGCACCTGTAGGGGCCGGGGTCGAATAAGCTACGAGGATGACTGGGTCCTGTGCAACGAAACTCTACGAACCCTGTCAGGTCCGGAAGGAAGCAGCAGTAAGTAGATGTTTTCGTGTGCCGCAGGGTAGCCTGGTCGGAGTAAACTGTTCGGTTCCCGCCTGTAGGTGTTAAATCGAAGGCAGGTGCACGGCATTACCATTATAACAAGCCGCGATCAAATCGCGGCTTGTCTATTTTTTGACTACATTTTATGGCTGTTTGTGTTATAATAAATTAAGTGGAATATTTAGTGGTACCTTATATGTTTTGCTTTTTGTAGAAAGAGTTGCATTTAAATGTAGCATGTATGGTGGATATAACCTAACGTGAAAGCGAATTTATGTGATATTTGAAATTTCCTAAATCAGTATTAACTTAATCCTATACGGGAAGCAGGTGAGCGTTTTGAGATATACGGCGCTGTATCGCCAATGGCGGCCTGAAACCTTTGATGAAGTGGTGGGGCAGGATGCCACCATTCGTATACTGAAAAATCAGATAAAGAGCAACCGCATTGCTCATGCGTATCTGTTTTGTGGGTCACGGGGTACAGGCAAGACGAGCACGGCCAAGGTTTTTGCAAAGGCTGTCAACTGTTTGAATCCAATAGATGGCAATCCATGTCTTAAATGCGAAGTGTGTCAAAAACTGTCAATAGGCAGCAGCATGGATATAATTGAGATAGACGCTGCTTCCAACAATGGAGTGGATGAGATAAGGGAATTACGAGATAAAGTCAAGTATCCTCCTGTGGTGGGACGTTACAAGGTATATATCATAGATGAGGTACACATGCTCTCAACTGGAGCTTTCAATGCCTTGCTTAAAACGCTGGAGGAGCCCCCACAGCATATAATATTTATCCTGGCTACCACCGAACCGCATCGGCTGCCAGCCACTATTCTGTCAAGATGCCAGAGATTTAACTTCAAGAGGATAGCCAACAAATCGATTGTAAGCAGGCTGGCGGAGATAGCCAAACGCACAGGGGTACAGGTTGAGCGCGAGGCTTTGTACACCATAGCCAGGTGGGCGGAGGGCAGCATGAGAGATGCTTTAAGCCTTTTGGATCAGTGCATAGGGTTTGGTGGCAATGTTGTCTCCAATGAAGATGTGTTGGCTGTGCTGGGGACGGCGGATCAAGGGTTTATCTTTGCTGTGGCAGAGAACATCATCGAGGGAAATGTGTCGGACCTGTTTTATCAGGTTGAACAGTTGATAGAGGATGGGCGAGACGTAATCGTTTTTTTGAAGGATTTAATACACCATCTCAGGAATTTATTGGTTATAAAGGTGTGCCATGATGGAGCAGAGCTGATAGATGTGGGTGAGGATACCTTCAAAGCTTATACGGAACAGGCGCAAAAGGCTAGCCAAGAAAGGTTGATGAGGGCTATAGAGATTTTGTGTGCTGCGGAAGCTGAAATGAGGTGGAGCACCCAGCCCAGGGTTTCGCTGGAGATGGCCCTGGTTAGGATTTGTAGGCCCGAGCAGGAAGTGATGCTGGATGCTCTGATGGACAGGGTGGCAAAGTTGGAACAGCAGCTTGAGGGTGGCGTAGTGGTCAAACAGACATCGCCTTCTAGAAAAGGTGCACGTGCTGCAAGCAAATCCCAAGCGGTTGATGGGGGCAGTACAGTAGGAAAAGAAGGTGGAGATGACGGCAGTAATGCTGGTGGAGGTACGGCAGATGCTCATGTTTGGGAAGAGGTGCTGGGGATTATCAAAAAAGAGCGCATAGCATTATATGGTTTTTTAAAGGATTGCGGTTTTGTCCTGGATGAAAAAGGCGTAGCGGTTTTGAGTTTCCCTGCAGATCAGCAATTTTTTATGGAATCTATAAACAGAGAGGACAATCGAAATTTTGTTGAAAAAGCTATTGAAAGAGTAATTGGAAGACAGGTGAAGGTTCGATGTACCTTGGTTGAAGGGAAAAGTACCAGTACAGAGCCTGAAGAGAAATCGCAGAATGAGGATATAATAGAAAAAGCCATAGATATATTTGGTGAGGATTTTGTGGAAATAGTTGATGATTGATTGTAAAGCCAATATAATAGAGAAAAGGATTGCACTTATGTGAGTGGAAAGGGAGGAATAAAATCATGGCAAAAGGCGGATTCCCAGGTGGGTTCCCCGGGATAGGCAATATGAACCAGCTCATGAAGCAAGCCAAGAAGATACAGGAGCAGATGGCCAAGCTTCAGGAGGAGCTGGAGCAAAAGACCGTCGAGGCTTCTGCAGGTGGCGGAGTAGTTACTGTTGTGGCGAATGGGAAGAAGGAAGTGGTTGAGATAAAGATTGCACCTGAGGCTGTAGATCCCGATGATGTTGAAATGCTTCAAGACCTTATATTAGCGGCTGTGAATGAGGCTTTGAGGCGAGCGGAAGAGATGGTACAGGAAGAGATGAGCAAGCTGACCGGAGGTTTGTCTATACCTGGCTTGTTCTAGTAAAAACTAGCTGTAAGGCTTTACTTTTGGAAGGTAGTGAACCGCCCGGATGTGGTGAATTTGCACAGCAGTGTGATGCTGGGCCGGATTTGTATCCATACGCTGAGCACTTAACATTAACAGTGTATTTAATGATGGGGTTGGCGTATAAAAAAGAGCTATATCTGAGGATTATGGGATTATAAATGATTTGGGAAGGTTCGCAATATGCTTTGTATAAAAATAACAAAGAAATAATTTGAGAGAGGTAATGGTATGGACTACTACATTGAACCCATTGCACGGCTTATCAGCGAATTGTCTAAACTTCCGGGTATAGGGAACAAAACTGCTCAAAGGCTGGCTTTTTACATCATTAATATGCCCGATGAACAGGTGGGCCAGCTTGCCAGCGCTATTGCCGAAGTGAAGAATAAGATAAGATATTGTTCTATTTGCCAGAATATTACAGATGTGAATCCTTGCAGGATATGCACCAATCCTCAAAGGGACCCTTCTATAATCTGCGTGGTGGAGGATCCGCGCGATGTCATTGCAATGGAAAAGACGCGGGATTTTCGTGGCCTTTATCACGTGCTTCATGGCGTTATATCCCCCATGAACGGTATAGGGCCCGATGATATAAAGATAAAGGAGCTCATTGCGCGGGTAAGCGACGATACGGTGAAAGAAGTCATACTGGCTACTAATCCCGATGTGGAAGGCGAAGCAACGGCTGTGTATATCTCCAAGCTGCTTAAACCCATGGGCATAAAGGTTACCCGTATTGCCCACGGTTTGCCTGTGGGTGGGGACTTGGAATATGCCGATGAGGTTACCCTATCCAAAGCGTTGGAAGGCCGCCGTGAGATGTAGTAACAGGACAATTTTTTGTCGAAATCAAATAAACTTTACTCAAAAAAAATAAAGTTTCACCGCATAAAATAAAGTTCTATTAGGGTTAAGGAGTTAAGGGATAAGGATCTAGGGAAAAGTGGGAGGATTTTTGTGAGAAATTATTGGACTGAATGAATAACCCTACTCCCTCTAACCATTGATACTACTGACTTTAAGGGAATAAGATATAAAGAACCTTATTCCCTTTTTACTTGATCCTTTAACTTTATTCCCACTCAAATCTAATAAAACTTTATTTTCTTTTTGGAGGAATAATATCCCAGTATATGGAATAATAATCCAATAATATTAAGAGAATTGGTAAAATAGATAAGTTATGGGATATAATAACAAACATTGATTTGGTGCGGTTTGTGGGGATTTTTGTGGTAGAAGTTTATTTTGAACACTCTCGAAAAGTAACTGGGAATAATTACAAGGCAGGTAAAAAAGGGTTATATTAACAAAATTATAGGTATTATCAGGGAATATTAGAAATGAACCTTGAAAAATTCATATGGTATTACCTGGATAACCGAAAAAAGGGTATAAGAACCTAAGCTTTAAGGGATACGATTTTTAAAGCTTCTAGTTAAAACTATAAAAGTTGTAAACCAAGCTATCTACGCCGCTCCGATAAAGGTATCTACAAAACTAAAGTTTGTATGTTTAACCCAGGCATCAAGATGGACATTGACTGCAGCAAAGGTAGCCATGGCAAACCTCATCATATTGCTTCTGGAACGAGCCCTTTCAATAGAGTAGTCAATAAACAGTCTTTTGTTAGTACGTTCCACCGATGTTCTGCTCTTGAATTTATCCTTGAAAGCTTTGGTATGACGTGGCACAGGTGGAAACATTCGGGGGTCATAGTCTGGTTTTATATAAATGACTTTGCCATAGGGGCTATTGGAACACAAACAATCCTGAGGAGGTTTTTGGCCATGGCAAGCCAGAAGCGCCAGAGTAGGTCGTAGTAGGAGCCGACGCCAGGAGCCTTGTTAGAATCGAAGCCACAAATATCGAAAAAGAGGTCATCTTGTTGTACCGTTTTGGCCCATTTTGTGATAGAATATTCATGTTGGTCGAGCATAAGTGTTAACGAACGTATAATGCCCTGCTGATTTATAGCGGGGCGACCGAAGTTAGGGTAAAGTGGTTTTATTATTGGGAGCAGGTTATCCAGGTTAAGTAGATATAGATAGAGCTTAGAGATAGCTTTATCGAGGAGGATAAGCCTGCTTTTTTCTTTTTGATTATAGGCAGATAGACGTTGTATAAGATGCTGTTGATAATCAGAATGAGATTGCCAGTTTCTTAGCATGTAAAACCCCCAAGCGAAATAGAATTAGTGAACATAAAACTATTTTGGGGGAAAAAGCTTAAAAAGTGAAGCTGTAATATAAGGAAATAGAGGGAAAAGTGGGTAATATAAGGTGGATAGTAGCTGGGAATTTGTGTATGAAAATCGTATAAAAAGTAGGGGTGAATCTGAAAACCTGAGCCCTGAAATATGCAAAAATGAAGCTCTCGGACTTTTCGAGAGCGTACAATATGAGAATAGGAGGTGGAAAAAATGAAAAGGGTGCTTAGTTTATTACTATTAACAATCCTTGTTGTTGGATGCAGTCAGCGAGATCCAACTCCACCAGAACTAACTATAATGGTAGATAATAAGAGTATTTCTGCTGTTCTAGGAACATATAGTTGGAAAAATACTGAAGCTGACTCGGTATCGCCACCTGAACTGGTTGAATATCAGAAAGAAGATCTGAATATAAAACCACAATCTTCAATAATACTCAAATTCGAAAGAACACCAAATCATTATGAGGTTTTTATATGGCAGGGAGATAAGCGAATACTTCAACAAACAAGTAATGGAGTAGTAATTGCACCACAGCAAAAGGGTCTTGTAGTATATGAAATCTACGCGAAATGGCACGAGGGAAGTGCGCATTATGCATTCTCTGTTAATGTAGAATAATAGCACAAGCCTTATTGTTTCACTATTTTAAGGGGGAATAAATATGAAACATTTAGGAATATTTTATGGAATTGCTGGGGGAGTTTTATCTTTTGTTGCATTTATTATTTTACAAAACTTACTTATGGCTACAGACACACAGGGGTTTATACTTATAGGAACGGTAATACTTTCTACAGTAATCTGTTGTTGTACTGGTATGCTGATAGAAACTTACCGAGATAAGAATATAAATAGAAAAGAATGAAAACATAAAATATTGCACAATATTTTTAAATTGCAAATTTAGCCTGCACTTTCCGTAAATATGGGATGTGCAGTCTAAAAAATTATAGCAAAAACAACACAATACTTTAACAGAGCCTTATTTTTATATAGAAGAAAATACTATATAGAACTTTGACATTCAAATATTTGTTTTTACAGAAACACTACTAGAATTTTCATCTTCTTTTGTTATCTATTTTTTACCGTGCTGTGTATAAGTTAAGCTGTAACGGGAATATTCCCATAGTTGAGGGTTAAGATTGTTTATTCATATATAGATGGGGAGAATTATTTCATAATATCATGATATCATGCAATTTCTTCACTCTTGTTCTGCAAAAATGGAAGTGGAATTGGTAAAGTTACCAAAAATTAAATATGGCATAGTTACTAAAGCTGTGATAAATTTTATCTATCAAAAATTCATCACAGGGGGGTAGTAACTATGCCAACCACCATTGTAAATCATAATAACGAATTAATCGACTTTTTGCAAGATGTAAATTATGGAATGAATAAAGCACAGTTTAATCACCTAATTACAATGGTGGAAGGTAACATTCAAATTGAAGGCAAAATATCGATATCCAAAATAGCAGAGAATATTGCTACGGCAAAGGATGAAAGTTGTATTTACAGGTTTTTAAGTGAATCTCCCTGGGATGATAAGCTGCTAAACAGAAATCGTATAAGCTTTCTTAGATATCATCTAGAACATAACATCAGGCCAGGTGAGATTGGTTTTCTGGTTATTGATGATACCACCAACTTGAAAGATATAAGAACTAAACATATGGAAGGGTTAGATTTTCATTACTTCCATACTGAAGGCAAGATTTGCTGGTCTCATTGTATGGTAACTTCAAATTTTGTAGCGGGGCCATATGCTATGCTCTTTCACTTCAAACCCTATTACAGGGAGGAGAAGTGTAAGGAGCTAGGGGTAGCGTTTGAGAATAAATTAGATATTGCCAAAGGATTTATAAATGAATTTCATACTCCATCGAATATAAAACAGCTTTATGTTTTAACTGATGGCTGGTATACGAGTACCTCATTAATAGAAGAAGCTTTAAGTAAGGGGCATCATGTTATTGGGTGCGTTAAAGCCAATAAGATGATATCTCCTTATGGAGTCAAGATTAAGGTTTCTGAGTTTATCAAGTACATTGAGCCATCCACCCTTGACCTGGTTACCGTTGAGGGTAAGGAGTACAGGGTATATCGATATGAGGGGAAAGTTGGAACATTTGATAATGCTGTTTTGTTAATCTCCTATGAGGTTAAGAAAGATGGCTTTGAAGCGCCAGTGTGTATTCTTTCTACTGATATAGAGCTTAATAGCGAGACGATATTGAAGTATTATGCAGTACGTTGGACGATAGAGACCAGTTATCAGTATTTAAAGGAGAATCTAGGTTTTGATGAGTACAAAGTAAGGAACCTCGCTTCCATTGAAAGATATATGTTACTTTGCTTTCTGGCCTATAACTTTTTAGAATATTACAGGGTAACGCAAAAGCATCTAAATCTTGAGACGATAGGGGATACGATACAGCACATGAAGAAGGAGTCTATCAAAGATTTTGTAGATTTTGCCTATTACCATGCAAAGAATGATGTTCCTTTGATGGATATATACGCCAAATTAAAGCTGGTTGCTTAAAAGAGAAGGCTATTGTCTTACAATATTGGATTATACAGCCAATGTTGGTAATTTAGATTTTAAATTTGCAGAACAGGAGTGAATTAGTATTTTTTGAAGTAAGTATTCTTTCTATCTTAAGGAGGCATAACATGCCACCAAAACCCAAAATAAAGATAAAAGATAATAGCGAATTAAGAGAGCAAATATGCAAACTATATGAAAAGGCAAGCCAGATAAGTTTGGCAAAGTGGTCACTGGCAATGGCAAAACATATATTGGATATTGCTGGTATCGATTTTAATTCAATAGAGGAAATAGTAGAAGGGTTCAAAATAAATGAATTGTGGCAAGGAGGGAAAGCAAGAGTATATGATGTAAGGCAGGCTGGTTTTAAGATCCACAAGGTTGCCCGCGAATATGACTCGGAAATAAAGAGAACAGCATTAAGGGTTGCTGGTCATGCAGTGGCAAGTGGCCATATGAAAGAGCATGCAATGGTTGCTTCAGATTATGCTGTAAAAGTAATAGGCTTGATAAGTTCGAACGATATTGATGAAATAACTTTTGAACGGGAATGGCAACTTAAAGAATTGAAGAAACTCTTGTAGGGGGATTTATCTGATGAAAAAAGAATTCATAAAGAGTCGTTGAAATCAGATAGTCCTATTATTAAAGCATTGGCATTAATTGATAGAAGAGCCGGGGAAAGAATGCTAAGCACGCTTAAAGAATCGATAAAAGACGAGAATGAACTTGTAAAATACTTCTACAAATTGAGATATGATGCAGAACAAATGCGATAAACAAATTTAAAGTTGCTTAGCAGTAGAAAAATATGGGATAATATTACAGAACGAAGGGATTATTATGGAAAAAGAAACTTTAAACTTTGTTTTTCTTATTTTTATGGTGTGTTGTGGTAATTCTGTACCTAACAATCTGGAAAAATACATGGTTTGTTCTGATTTCAGGTATTACACTTCAATTTATAAAATGGTGTTTAGATTACAGACTAAATAAAAAATAAAAAGTTGTTAAATATAATGTGAATCAATGTTTTTAAGGGGGTTATATAGGAGTGAGTACCATGAAAACATTAAGAAGAAGTATAATTATAATCTGCGGGATAATGACACTCATCTCTGTGTTTGAAAACTTGCCAACTAATAGTCATGGCTTTAGTGATTTAGAAAGGGATATCGATGATAGTGCTGTTATACAGATTAGTACTGAACAAAAAGCGAAAATTGATGACAGAACTATTTTATTGTAAGAAAAATAATTATCGATAAAGATAGAAATATTTATGTCCAGTTTAGGAGTGTATCGTTTCCATCGAGATCGGGATGGACTTTTCGCTGAGGTTCATTTCGTTTATATGATGACAAGGGGGAAGAATACAAGATAGGTGGCTACTATAGCTCAGGGAAAATATGGGGAGAGGATGCAAGTGTAAAATACAAAGGACCATTGAATCAGGATGCAAAAGAACTGATTCTTGAATATGACGAGTACAATAGGTATATGAAATTTGTTATTCCGATTGGGGAAGAAGGTGGACAAGGTGAATAAAAGGCTACAGTCGATTATTGAATGGATAATAGCTGTTATATTACTGGTAACAGCAGTATATCCTTATGTATATTATGGAAGCTTTTCTGCATTAGAAGCTCACCAAAAGTCTGAGAAAAGTTATCATTATGGTCCATCAGAAATCCTGGAGGTCATTGATTTTCCAAAGGGGAAAATATTCCTATGTAAGTATGATAAATGGTTTACCGCTTGATACGATTATAAAAAGACTAATAAAGTGGTATCCAGGTAGCGGCGTAGGAGGTTATCCAATTCAAGAAAGCCAGGGGATATCCAGCACATGGTCAGGCAGCAGAATATCAGAGGATTATTTTTTATATAAAGTATACGGCTATGTAAGTAATCCTGATATTACAACGGTTACTCTGGAAGTTTAGTGGATAAAGGAAGATGGAACAGAAAATAAGATTTTGGAATATAAATTAAAAGACCATAGAGGTTTCATATTTTACTGGAATGATAATGAAACAAAATATAAGCCGAAAGTGTTAAGAGGCTTGGATGCCAACGGTAATATTCTATATGAAAAAAACTACTATTAACTAATATGGTCTATCAATGGCCACAAAGTACGATAGCCCTTGAAAAAGCTCAAGGTTGTAAAATATTTTATGTAAAGTTTTGTCTTCCGATGGTGGAATAACAGGAGGATGTTTTTTATGTGAATTTAAAAAAGTTGTGTTACTTGAAATAGAGTTGTGCTAAGAAATAGGAGGTAAATAATATGTTCAGCAAGTATAAAGCAAGTTTAATTGCTATAGTATTTTTAGTAGCTATAATAATTGTGGTATATAGTAATATTCAACCATCGGCAACAAAAGAGGATATTACTGTTGAAGCCTCTTTACAAATTAATAATATTACTAATAATACACATAAAGAGTACCTAATAGATATAATAAAAAAGAAAGACAACCATGTTATTATTTATCCCTATATAGATGGTCTTGGTATGATGACATATAGCACTAAAGAAAAAGAAGGATATTTCATACCTGGTTCAAGTGGAAGTGATCCAGTTACAGAGTCAGTTGCTATAACCGAACTGAAAAATAACAATCTTATTGAAGAAGGGGAAGATGTATCTTTGGTTGGTTTTTGATTTCCAGACGAAGCAGGAGAATATAAAGCAAGAATTTATCCACAAACAGTACTCTTTCTACCTCCACAGTGTTTTGAAGATTATCAAATAGGCTTATATAAAACTGTAGGTATCCATCTGGAGCTGAAGAATTAATAATTAAAAGGTGCCTGTAAAATTGTAGAGGGGCAAGTAATATATACTGCAATAAAATATAGGGAAAATAGTATTGGCTTAAACAAAAAAATTAACACAGGGAAATTTCCCTGCGGTAATTTAGCATAAAAATTTGACCTGGCCTTTGGTTTACTTATGATGTTGCTGAGCATCCTCTTTTGTTTCATGAACTGTACCACGAGGATGTTCGGGGGGTGCATATATAGAGTATAATTTTAGCGGTACGCGGCCCGTATTTATTAGATTATGCCATTTACCGGCGGGTATCAAGATTGCATAGTCTTCGTATACCCTTCGCCTGTAGTACAGGTTATCTTTGTCATCTCCCATCATAACAAGCCCTTGCCCCTGTTCGATGCGTATGAATTGATCAACGTCGGGATGCATTTCCAAACCTATATCTTCTCCCACATCGATGCTCATCAATGTGAGTTGCAGGTGTTCTCCTGTCCATAAGGCGATGCGGAAATTATCGTTTTGCAGTGTGGCCTGCTCTATATTGACTACAAAAGGTTCAGGCCCGTAATCCCTCAATGGAATTGCCTTTCTCCAATAGTCTGGACTATACATTGGCATGTCAACCCAGTAAGGATAATCGTATGGGGTGTATATTGGCCTGTTGGGGTAATAAGGGCGCGAATAATAGTCGCGGTCGTTGTACATGCTGTTTTCCCTCCTTTTTGTATATTTCATTATATAATATGATCTATATTCTCTAAAGGTGTTTTAGAGAAATTGGAAAAGTGCGAGGGGATAGTAATTCCCTTCAATTTATTGAGGGGAGGACATCGCACATCTATTTTTGTTGTTGTTTTATATGGACGGAAAGGATTTTTGGTGGCAAAATTTTGTTATAAAAGATATACCACGACACCAGAGAAAAAGAAAGTTAAAGATGGAATTAGTAGTAATAAATGGATAAATTGTTGTTGGGAGAAGGATTTTTAGTTTCTTTAAAGGATGCAGTTAATACTTCGTTGGATTTTAGCTATTATGGAATCTGCTAAGAAAGGTGAACCTGTGTATGTAAGATACTGATTATATATTCCTCTTAACCCTTATGTGAGTACATGTTGAGTTTTTCCTGTATCCTTTACATGAAAATGTAGAGGGGAGCTTATGAATGCCCACATATTATTGATGGAGCTTTTTTATTTTTTTGCGTCAAACTGAGTAGGAGAGGTGATTGTATGAAAAAATATCTATTTTTATTGGCATTTGTATCTGGGAGTTTGGTTCTCTTGGCGGGATGTGGCAATTTTGGTAACATCAATTCAACTGCGGAACAACAAAACAGTGTGATGGGAGCTGTTTCATGCCAGCCCGCTGAGATAACTGACTGGGAGCCTACAACTTTTCAAACCGTCAACAACATTGATGGCGTTACCAAGGCAGTAAAGGAAGGAACAGCTTCACCTACCGGTTTAACAGTAACATTTGAGAATAATTCTAGCAGTCAGTGTATCTATAGTGAATCCTTTTGGTTAGAAAAGAAAATTGATGGAAGCTGGTATCAGGTTCCTGTAGCCTTTGATGGTGACTATGGATTTGAGGATATTGGCTATATTCTAGCTGCTGGAGGCTATGGTGAATGGACAGTGGATTGGGAATGGCTTTATGGAAGCCTGGATTCGGGCGAATACCGTATTGTGAAAGATGTACTGGTTTCAACAGATTCAGGGGAATATGACACTTACTATTTAGCTGCGGAGTTTATAATTCACTAGTCAAACAGAATATGCATAATAAGTTGTAATCCTATGAACTTGATTCTATTTCAAAAAACTCCTGTTACTTAAAATAAAGTTGTGTTACAGGATAGGGTTATTAAGAGAAAAAAGGATAAAAAGAGGTAGTAAAATAAATTGTAAAAGAAGTTTTAAAAAGGCTTATAAATCAATGGTTTAGGGGATAAGTGAGATGAATACTTATCCCTTTTTACTTGCTCCTTGATCTATCCCATGCCAAAATATTTTTTATTGGCAAGGTATAATGTAAGATGGATTGAGTTTGAGGAAAAAGCAGGAGCTGAATAAAATAACTATTCAGCTCCTGCTCGTATCATTCTAAGTTTAACCTTTTTTGTAGGATGATGTTTGTCAGCGTGAAATTTACTGTTGTTAGCACTGCAGAAAGAAGGGCAAACGTCAATAAAAACATATTTATTTCTTGCGGCGTTGGTACCCTGGCAGCAATAAGGAAACTAAAAATTGTCCTGCTAAACAAAAGAATAAACAAAGCCGATACAATTTGGTAGAAGAAGTAAAGAACGCAAAACATACCGAAAGAGGCTGCAAGCTTATGCTTTTCAAACAGATGTCCCAGGGCGATGGCAGCGTAAACCATAACTATATAAAAGGCAACCATTACAATAGCATAAACCGGTGTTACGAAAAATCCAGCAGCACCAAAATAGTTTTTAAATATTTTGACCAATTCGCTCAGTTTGTCCATTAAACCCTCAATACTGGCGATGATCAAAATGGAGCCTATGGTTACCAAAAAGCTCAGAACGGTCCACATCATGGCCACAAGCAGCTTGCTTATGATGTGCTGCCAAGTTTTAACGGGTAGAGTGAACATCAAATACCCCTCATCGCCTAAGAGATTTTTGTAAAACCTTTGGATCATGATGACTACGGTCATAGCTAATGTACCTATTATTAATGCAAAATAAACTGCTATGCTAAGGATGCTAATAATTACCTGCATGTTGAGGTTGTTTGAAGATGAAATCAGGCCGAAGGGGTTTAAAAACCTGTTTATTAACGAAAACACCACTAAAGCTGCGTACAGCGGTAGAAAGAAACGTGCAGTTGCTTTAATTTCATATTTTAACAGCTTTTTTAACATTTGAATACCTCCCTGAATAAAGAATCTACTGATTTTCCGGTTTCCTCTCGGATCTCATCAACTGTTTTTGCCAAAACAATTTGCCCTCCCTTGATAAATATGACATCATCGAGGATTTTCTCAATATCTGATATAAGGTGTGTAGACAAAATGATTGTTGCGTTTTCATTATAGTTGCGGAGTATGGTGTCAAGAATATAGTCTCTAGCAGCCGGGTCTACGCCACCTATGGGCTCATCCAGCAAATAAAGCTTGGCTTCACGGCTCATGACTAAGGTAAGCTGGACTTTTTCTTTTGTCCCTTTTGACATTGATTTAAGCCTATCGTTTGGCTTGATACCTAGGCTTTTTAACATATCGTAAGCTTTTTCTGCATTAAAGTCATCATAGAAATCCTTAAAAAGTCCAATGATATCGGATACCTTCATCCAGTCACTCAAATAGTTTTTTTCTGGAAGATACGACACTATTTTTTTGGTCTCAACACCGGGTCTTTTGCCTTCAATCAGTATTTCGCCGCTTGTGGGAGTTAAAAGCTGGTTGCAAAGCTTAATAAAAGTGGTTTTCCCACTGCCATTTGGCCCTAACAGCCCGACAATCCTCCCACGGGGAATGCTGAGGGTGACATTATCCAGGGCTTTTTTTGTGCCAAAGATTTTGGTTAAGTTTCTGCACTCCAAAATATTATTCATGTTTCATCTCCTCCGTTTTTATCATTGCTGATATAATGGATATAATCTCATTGTAGTCAAAGCCTAGTTCTGTCATTTTTTTAAGAAAATCCTGTACATGCTTCTCGGCCAGTCTCTTTCTTACCTGTTTAATCATATCTGTATCCTCCGTTACAAATCTCCCGCTTGTGCGGTTGGTGTACAGTAATCCGTCTTCCTCAAGCTTTGCAAGGGCCCTTTGCATGGTATTTGGGTTTACAGAGGCTTCTTGTGCAAGGTCACGTACTGAAGGCAATCTTGAACCTGGTGGATATACACCCGAACAAATCTTCAGCTGTATTTGCTCTATTAACTGAGTAATTGGGCGATCTGGTTTTATGTCCCAGGGCATTTAATCACCTCTTTGTATTATTGTATTAAGATCTTAATACAATAATACATGTATGATGCTAGATTGTCAATAAGATTTGAATGAATTTAGAAAATATTTTTGTCAGCTACCAAAACGGCTGCTCTCAGTAAATGACAGTTAAATAAAGAGGAAAAAGGTGTGTTCGTAAAGAATATTAGAAATAAAAGTTTTGGATAGGACGGGTTTTATGAACAAAGGAAAAAGCCTGAAATTAATTATTGTATTTATCCTTATATGGATGTTTTTGTATTATGAAAACAACTTCATTATTATTACAGATATCACTATTAAATCGCATAAGCTGCCTGATGCCTTTGACGGGTATAAGATAGTTCATTTATCAGACTTACATGGTAAGAAATTTGGCAAAGGACAAAAGAATCTTGTTAAGAAAATCAAAGATGCACAGCCTGACCTGATAGTGTGTACAGGGGATATGGTTGACAGCAGGCATTATGATGCAGAACCTGTTTTGGAGCTGGTGGGGCAAATCTCCAGAATCGCTCCAGTCTATTTTGTTACTGGAAATCATGAATGGTGGTCGGGGAAGTTTGATGTTCTGGGAAAACTGCTAGAGGCAAATGGCATTCGTGTTTTACGGAATGCCTATGACAGGCTCAGTAAAGGGAAAGACGGGATTTACATTGTGGGAATAGATGACCCTGCAGCAGATCAAGCCGGGCAAGAAGAAGCAAATATAATTGAAAATGAAATCAAACAAGTGCTGAATGGGATAGGGGAAACCGGTACGTTTAGCATTTTACTAGCTCACAGGCCCGAAATGTTTCCTTTGTACAGTGAGCATGGCTTTGATTTGATCTTGTGTGGCCATGCACACGGTGGGCAGGTGAGACTACCCTTTGTAGGAGGGTTGGTTGCTCCGAATCAAGGATTTTTCCCGAAATATACATCAGGGGTATATAAAAGCCGAAATTCGCTTATGGTTGTAAGCAGGGGGTTGGGGAACAGTGTTATTCCTCAAAGGCTTTTTAATCATCCGGAAATTGTTGTCTTGACACTGGTGAAGGATTAAAATATAAAGTCAGAGAAATACTGGAGGCATCAAAGGAGGTATTTGGTCGTTGATTTAACAGGCGATAATCCTTTGTAAATGAAATCATAAATACAGACAAGGAGATAAGAACAAATTGATATATTTTTATGGTAACAAAAGCGCCATAGTGCCAGCCACGATGAGTATCAACCCCAGTAAAGATTTTGTTGTTAGCTTCTCCTTTAAAAAGAAATAAGAAAAAGTTACTGTAATTACAATGCTGAGCTTGTCAATCGGTACTACAATGCTGGCTTCACCGTCCTGCAAGGCCTTATAATAGCATAGCCAGGAAAGCCCGGTGGTTATACCCGACAGGCAGAGAAATAGCCAGCTCTTTTTGTCGATTTCCTTAATCTCATTTTGCTTTCCTAATATGAAGACCATGAGCCATGCCATGATTAAAACTACCGCAGTGCGGATGGCTGTTCCTAGGTTGGACTCGATGCCAACGATGCCGATCTTGCTTAGGATTGCCGTTAAGCTGGCAAAGACTGCTGATAAGATGGCGTACACAAGCCACGCGTTACCCTCCGCTTTTGTGGATGGTTGCTGCTGCGTTTTTTTCTTGATGATCATCAGATAGGTGCCTACTCCAATTGCTACCATGCCAATCAGTTTGGGGAGGGTAATGGGCTCTCCAAGTATGATGAACGCCAAAATCATGGTAAGCACGGTGCTGGATTTATCTATGGGCGTCACTTTGTTGACATCGCCCAGCTGCAGCGCTTTGAAATAGCAAAGCCACGAAGCGCCCGTTGCCAAACCTGATAAAATTAAAAATATGTATGCTTTGGAATCAATTGACGGGATGGTATTCCACGATCCCACAATAAATACCATGAGCCATGAGAATATAAGTATGATGATGGTCCTTATGGCCGTGGCTAGCATCGAGTCAACTTTTTTAATCCCCATTTTTGCAAGAATTGCAGTTGCTCCTGCGAATAATGCTGAACTAAATGCAAAGACTATCCACATCATCTCCAACATCCTTTCTTTTTAAATTAAGCGTTTTTTACTTGGACTTCTTGTACATTCAATATTTCCAGGAATATCCTTATAATATTTGGGGTAAACCGAGTACCTGCGTCCGTTTTTATTCTTCAATTGCTGCTTCTTTGTTCACGGCTTTGCGATAAACCCCGTTTTCTGTTATGGCATTACAAGCTCAGCCACTGCCAATATACGTGGAAGAGGAGGAATTTGTCGCATCTTCATCGATTAGTTCGTCCGGTTTGTTCAATATTTTATCGCTTATTCCTATTTTGTCAATGTCATGGAGTATTGCTAGCGCTTCTAATTCATCGAGTTCTTTTTAATTAAGAAGGATTTAACCGTTCGCCGGTTTCCTTAGTTTTATTCTAACCATATAGAAGGAGGGAGGTCAACTTGTTGATTTTGTAATAGTAAAGTTTTTGATTTCAATCAGGAGGAATAATGATTAAAAGATAGAATATATGTATAAGGTTTAAAGACATTATAATTAAGTATTTTTCATTTCTGTTATATTGTAAAAGGAGGGTCTGTTTTGGTTAAACGTACAAGGACCTTCTATAAAATATTCATATCATATTTGATAATATTTATATTGCCAATGATAATTCTGGGTACGGTAAACTATTTTCAAACTCTGCAGATTGTAGAGGATAAAATCAAAAAAGATAATATGGTTTCCCTTCGACAATCGTCGTATATGGTTGATTCGTTTCTTGAAAGATTATATAGATTATCTAGCGAACTTTCTCTTAACCAAAGGATTTTTGACTTTTTGTACACCAGATATACCAGTGTACCACACCTGAATTTATTGGCTAGAGAAATAATGATGGATCTAAGAGAATATACTGTGTTGAACGATTTTATTGGCGATATATTTATATATTCAAAAGCTAATAATGCTATTATTTCACCTACGGGTCTTTATACGCCTGATATATTTTACAGCAATATATATACAAATGAGTTTGATGAGTACGAATACAAAAAATGGCTAAGTTCATTGGAACATTCTAATTTTAGACAATTTATGCCTTTAACGGTAAAATCTAAATATTTTGGCAATGCAGAAAAAATATTATTTCAAGATTCATTGCCGAATTTTAGCGATAATTTAGGCTGTATTATGGTTTTTATAAATAGAGCAGAATTTATAGATGCATTTTTGGATACGATAAAAGAATATAATGGTAGCTTTTATATTCTGGACAAAGATTTTAATATTATTGTTTTCGAGGGTTCTACGGACTATGATTACTTATTTTCATCAAAAAATTTGGGATTACCTGCCATTACAATGAAGCTTGCCTCAGGAAAGCGCGTAATTATGACTCATGTATCTTCAACATATAATAATTGGAAATTTGTCAGCGTTATACCTTATGAAGCGTATTCTAAAGAAATCGATAGGCTGAAAATATCGACTGCAGTTATTATCACCGCGTGTGTTTTTATGGGTTTTTGGATATCATTAGCGATTGCTAATAAAAGCTATAAGCCTATAAATAACATCATAAGTTTTATTAAATCCAGCTATGGCTATCAAGCTGATAACCGGGATGATTTTGAAGTTATCTCAAATATATTGGAATCTTCATATAGAGAATTAACGCTGAATAGAGAACTTTTAAAGAGCCATATCCCTATGATAAAACAGAATTATCTCGTTAAGATTTTAAAGGAAAGCCACAAAATTAGGGAGATGGATAGTGGTTCTAACTCTTTTAATAGATTGTTAAATATAAACTTCGATTTCGTTATGTCAGCTGTGATGGTATTCGGAATTAAAAAAGCTGAGGAGAACGATAATGCGGATCATGCTGAAAAAGAGTTATTTAAGCTTGCTTTGCGTACAACCATTGAAGAAATGTCTGATAAACATAATGAAGTATTATACACTACTGAGTTGGAAGACGATAAGATTGCCTGTATTTACGGAGCATATAACTCAAATATCGACAACAGTGAAATAGAAACAAATGTATTGGAATTGATAACAGAAATAAAAAAACAAGTCCAGAATAGATTCGACTTTGTACTGCATGTAGGTATAGGTAATGTATATAGTGGAAGTACAAAGTTGTCACAGTCCTATGAAGAAGCAGAACAGGCCCTTAGTTACGCTTTATTAATGAATCAAAGTGTTGTATTTTATAAGAGCATATCGAAGAAAGATGATAACCTTTTCACTTTTCCTATACAGAAGGAACTGCAGCTGATAAATTATATAAAAAATGGGGAGCAAGAAAAAGCACTTGGGCTTGTGCAAAACTTGTATGATGAAAATTTTAGCAATAAGCAGCTTACATACGATATGATGAAATTTTTTATATATAATTTATATTGTTCATTGATTAAGGCTATGGGTGAAGCAAGAATAGAAGATACCAAACTTCTATTTGACAGTTTAAGGGAGTTAAACAATCAAAATATAAATTCGAAAGGTTTATCTTTCTTTTTGTTGGATATAAAAAAGCTGGTCATTTACGCTTGTAAAGCGGTTAATTATAGAAAAAAGAATACTTCACTTGAACTAAAAAATAAGATTATAGAATACATAGAAAAGAACTTTTTGGATAATCAATTGAGCTTGGAAAAAATAGCTGAGGAGTTTAATGTTACTCCTCAATACCTAAGTAGATTTTTTAAAGAACATTTTAATGTGAATTATGTGGATTATATAAACTATAAAAGAATAGAAAAAGCAAAGGAATATTTGTTGAAGGACGAAAAGGTGAAAGAAGCAGCACTAAAGTCAGGATTTGGAAGTGTAGGAACTTTTATTAATGTTTTTAAGAAATACACGGGTTTTACTCCCGGAGAATACAAAAAAATGAATGAGTAGTTTAAATTTTTGTAATGTTTAAAAATTAATAACAGCCACAGTTTAAAAAAATGAAATAAAGTAAAATCTAATAATTTACCTGCCTTTCGTTTCTTAATACAATTGGTAATGCAAAGCTTTGCAAAGCTAAATCCACATGTGGCGCCAACATGCACATCACGTTTTAACTTTCCAAACTAAACCTTTAACGAAAAGGGGGATAAGGTATATGTCTAAGATGAGAATTTTATCAGTAATTTTGGTTCTGGTATTGTGCTTCGTACTGTTTGCAGGTTGCGGCTCAAGAGAAGCTGACACTGGTTCTGACACTACTACTGAGCCGAAAGATTCAACTTCTACTGATACTGAACAAAGTAAAGACCAACAATCTCAACAAGAAGATTCGGAGGATTCAGGAGATGCAGAATCTGTTTATCCGATTAAGGGAGATTATAAGTTGACCTATTGGGTTGAATTGGCAGCAAATGTTACGGCTTATTGTACTAATTATAGTGAACTTCCATGGAGACAGGAATTAGAAAAAAGGACAGGAGTGAAAGTGGAATATATACATCCTCCTGTGGGGCAGGCAGAGGAAAGCCTTAATGTTTTACTTGCTTCGGGCGAGTATCCTGATATTATGGTATATCAATGGCCCAGCTATCCCGGTGGAGTGATGAAGCTCTACAATGATGGTGTAATTATAGAACTTACAGATCTCATGAAAAAGTATGCGCCCAATCTTATGGCTTATTATGAAGCTAATCCAGAGGTTGCACGACAGGTAAAAAGCGATGACGGTAAATTCTATCTGGTTCCTTTTATTAGAGGCCATAAAGAGTTAAGACATACGAGTGGCCCTGTGTTGAGAGCTGATTGGCTCAAAGCCAATGGACATGATGTTCCCATAACCATAGCTGATTGGGAGAAGGTGTTGACAGCGTTTAAAGAGAATCAAGGCTGTGAAGCTCCATTTACTGGGAATTTAGATCAAATACGAATGACTTTTGTAAATGCCTTTGGCATTGACAGAACATTTTATCCAGACAATAAAGTTGTCAAATTTGGTCCTGTCGAAGATGGTTACAAGGAATTCTTAATAACCATGGCAGACTGGTACAAGAAGGGGCTTATTGATCAGAACTTTTCTACAGTTGATAGGACCATTCAGGATTCCAAGATGACTACTGGAAGAGCAGGAGCTACTAGGGCTGCAGGCGGAGGACAGATGGGACCTTACATTAATACCGCAAGGAAAGAAAATCCAGAATACGATTTAGTTGCTGCACCTTATCCAGTTAAAAATCCAGGTGAAAAGCCTAAATATATGAATTCGTTTGAATTTACGTCCAATGGTCACGCAGTAATTACAACTTCGTGTAAGCATCCCGATATAGCTATGAGATTTCTTGATTATGCATACAGTGAAGAAGGTCATATACTATACAATTACGGTATTGAAGGTGTATCCTTTGAATATGTAAATGGTGTTCCAACATATACTGATCTCATTATGAATAATCCAGAGGGCTTGACCATAGCTCAAGCGATGTCAAAATACTGTTTGGCACCCATTAATGGGCCTTTTATACAAGATGTAAATTATATAAGGCAGTATTATACAATGCCACAGCAAAAAGACGCTCTGGTGAAGTGGTCTGATGTTGATGAGAATACTTCGGTAATGCCACCTATTACGTTTACACCGGAGGAAAGTGCTGAGGTGGCTAAGATTATGAATGAGATCAATACCTATGTAGATGAAATGACCATGAAGATTATTATGGGGACAGAGCCAGTCTCCAAAGTAGATGAGTTTCAGAAGACAATAAAGGATATGGGGATTGACAAGGCTATTGAGATTTATCAGAGGGCTCTAGATAGGTATTATGCAAGATAAAGTCTGGGTTTAAATCTGATTTATTCTCCACAGGATGACCTTTAAGGTCATCCTGTGGAGAATAATTTTAAAAATTTGCGGAGGGGTTATATGTACAAACTCAGTAATGAAATAAGCATGAATTTGGGGGATACCAGTAAAAAGTTGTCTTTGCCTGATAAAGTCAAAAAGGATGTCATGAGAAATAAAGAGCTATATTTATTGGCCATTCCCATAATTTTATATTATTTATTATTCCATTATTGGCCTATGTATGGAGCGATTATAGCATTTAAAAACTTTTCACCAGCAAGAGGTATTTTGAAAAGCCCGTGGGTGGGATTTGAACATTTTGAAAATTTTTTTAGTGGAGTATATTTTGGTAGAACACTTAGGAATACTTTGACTATTAGTATAACCCAACTAATAGTGGGTTTTCCGGCTCCTATTATACTTGCTCTGTTGATCAATGAGTTGAAAAATAAAGCATTTGCAAGGACTGTTCAAACAATTACTTATATGCCGCATTTTATTTCTCTAGTAGTAATATGTGGTATGATCAAGCAGTTTACCAGCGATACAGGTTTTATTACACAGTTGCTTTCATATGTAGGTTTTAGAAAACAAACTATGCTTAATAATCCGCGGTTGTTTGTACCTATATATGTAATTTCTGATATATGGCAACACGTTGGGTGGGGAAGTATAATTTATCTTGCTGCATTAACAGGAATAGACCAAGAGTTATATGATGCAGCAAAAATTGATGGTGCTGGGAGATGGAAGCAAACGTTATACGTAACTATTCCTGGACTTTTACCAACAATAACTATATTGTTTATATTAAGAACAGGCAATATTCTTAGCGTGGGAGCTGAAAAGATAATTCTTCTGTATAATCCTTCTATTTATGACACTTCCGATGTTATTTCTTCATACGTATATAGGCAGGGGCTTCTTCACTCTGATTGGAGCTACAGTGCAGCCGTAGGATTGTTTAATTCTGTTGTAAATTTTTCATTAGTAGTATTTACTAACTGGCTAAGTAGAAAAACCACTGATACAAGTTTATGGTAATTGGAGGGCTATGTAGATGGCGAATAATAAGATTAAGCCAAGTGTGGGGGAACGAATTTTTGACACTGTAAATGTTATTTTTATGATAATTATGATTATTATAACACTGTATCCTATGTTGTATGTGGTTTTTGCTTCCTTTAGCAATCCAGGGAAATTTATGATGCATTATGGACCATTGTGGCATCCTCTTGATTTTACATTGGTTTCTTATGAGGCCGTATTTAAAAACCCCAATATCTGGAATGGATATCGGAATACGCTTTTTGTAGTTGTAGTAGGAACAACTATTAATATGCTTTTAACGATTATAGGAGGATATATCCTGTCGCGAAAAAACTGGTTATTTAAAAGGCCGCTATCTTTAGGAATTGTATTTACCATGTATTTTAGTGGGGGCCTTATTCCATTTTATTTTACCGTTAGGGCTCTTAAATTGGATAATACTTTATGGGCTTTAATCATACCTACTGCAATAAATACTTACAATATGATAATAATGCGGACAGCATTTGCAGCTGTTCCGGATAGTTTGGAAGAGTCTGCAAAATTGGACGGTGCAAGTCACTTCACTATACTTTTTAAAATAATGGTGCCTTTAGTTGTACCCACTATTGCTGTTTTAATACTTTATTATGCGGTTGGCCATTGGAATTCCTGGTTTAATGCCATGATTTTCTTAACAAGGTCTAGATCAAAGTATCCATTACAACTTATACTGCGCGAAATATTAATTCAGGGTTCTTTAACCGAGATGACCCTTGGGGCAGGTATGGATGATAAAGAGATGATAAGCGAAACCATTAAATATGCGGTTATAGTGGTATCCACTGTACCTATTCTTTGCTTGTATCCGTTTTTACAAAAATATTTTATAAAAGGAATCATGATAGGGGCTATAAAAGGGTAGGGGTAATTAATAATATTGAATTAAAAAGTCTTGCATATAGGCATATTTAAATAAGGGGAATAAGGGTGGGGGAGATGAATAGAGGGTTTAAAGCCATCATTGTGTGGCTGCTGACGTTATTATTAGCGATTCCTTCCTTTCCCATTACAATAATTGCCGAGACTTCTCAAGAAATAAATATTAAAGTATTAAACATCAGTGAGTTAGAGAACCAAACTCTCACCGCTACTCAGCAATTTGGTGATTTTACAGTAACAGCTACTTCTGATAAAACGGTTGTAATTGAAACCCATAACAAAACAGCTGATGACGGTGAAAGCTTTACAAAAAGGTTAAAGCTTGGCGGAAGTGGAACTGCCGAATATCGCTCCATTCATTTCAGTACTTCTGGGGAAGCAGTTGTGACTGTATATGCCATGAGTGCTAGCAGCAGTGCCGATAGGAAACTCAACCTGTATAAGCTTGATGGTACGTTGGTGGCCAGTGTGAATGCATTAGGTTCGGCACTTATAAAGAACACCATAGAAATAACGGAAGCGGGGGGTTACTATTTTGCTTCGCCGGATTCGGGTGTAAATGTGTATTATATCAGCGTGCAGGAAGGCTCTTCTCAGTCGGTTCAAAGGCCTGATTGGGATGAGGTTGAACCCCCAACCATAATTTCAGTTGAGTTAGATGAAAACGATAAAAGCAAGATTATTATTACGTTTGAACTTGTTACAGGAGACGAAGGTGCCGACAAAGCATACGTATACATAAAAGACAGTGATGGAAATGAAGTTGATTCTATTTTGGTTGGTAGAAGCAGTGATACAATTAGAACGGTTACTTTCGTACCTGAAAGCAGCGGCAAATACAGTTTTCAGATAGTTGCAATGAGAGATGATGAGGAAACGATAAAGGAATCGAATATAGTCAGCTTTAATTTCTTACTTCCACTTACACCGCCATACGTAAGTGCATATACTGCTAAAGACAATTCACTGCTTGTAGAGTGGGAGCCGGTAAAAGAAGCAGAAAGATATATAGTAGAATACAAAAAGGCCGGTGAGGCTGAATTTAAGCTAGCTTCTGACAACGTAACCGAGCTTTCTTATACAATATCTAACCTGGAAGTTGGTCAGGAATATGTCATTAGAGTTACAGCTGTGAGGGGAGAAGATTCGGCGTCAAGTGAAATCAGTAAGGTTGTGGCCGAACATCCTGAACGTAAGTGGAAGTTTGCACGGTTTGGGCAGTCAACCAGCGATATAGCAAATAGATGCGAAGTACTCGAAGGTGGAAAAGTTATTAAGCTGTACTCTGCTACCTATAAGGAAGATGGAACCATTGATAAGAAAGGTGGAAAATTCACGTCTTTCTTTGATGGGATTTCGTATTACTATACCGAAGTAGATCCATATAAAGAAAATTTTGTATTTACTGCTACTTTCCATGTTGACTATTTAAATCCCAATGTAGATGGCCAGGAAGGATTTGGAATTATTATTAGAGACAGTATAGGCGAGCATGGAAGTACTGAATTGTTTATGACAAATTCTGCTGCTATTTTGGCAACAAAACTTGAAAAGGTTTTTCCAGATGGTACCAAAGTTACTTTAAAAGATGGACTGGGTACTCGTTTTACTTATGGTTTAACTCAAGAGCATATTGAAAAAAATACTACTGAAGGAGCGACTGTAGAATATAATGCATTTAGCTGGGATCCCAATAACGTTATTAAACAGGGAGAAAGTTATACGCTGACTTTGAAAAAGACCAATACGGGCTATCATGCTATACTAAATAATGACCCCAGCACCGAGATAATCATGTATGATAATTATTGGAAGAAGTTAACTGTATTGGACCCAGAGAAGATTTATGTAGGGCTGGCAGTGGCTAGAGGATGTAATGTAACTGTTACCGATATATCCTTCATTACATCAGATCCTGCAACTGATCCGCCTCCTGAGCCTGAACCTCGGCCTGTAATTGAACCCTCCTATCGTGTTGTGTCACCAACTAAAACAGGCAATGAGGACTATAAGTTTGTGTTCCTATCAAATGCGGACGGTAACCTTACAGTTAAAGACAGCAAAGGCAATATTTTGATTGATAATGCCGAAGTAAAAGCTTCTGTGGATTTCACGAAGATGTTTAAGCTTAAAAAAGGTATTAATGAGTATACCGTTATATTTACGCCTAAAGAGGGTTATATTACCGAAAAAGGTGAAATTCTCTCATCTTATGAAACAGTAGAACAAAAGTTTACTGTAATTCATAAGACTTATGAAACCCAAAACAATACTATATTTGTAACTCCGGATGGAAGCCCTGACGGCGATGGAACTATTGAGGCCCCGCTGGATATCTATACTGCTGTAAGTTATGTAAGGCCAGGACAGACTATTATACTTGATGGCGGAGTTTATAAAATGACGTCCGGGCTAAAAATTCCGAGAGGAATTGATGGTACGGAAGAGAACAGAATTGTTATGACTTCAATGAAGGGTGAAAGAGCCATACTTGATTTTGCTGGAGCAGGCGGAGGCTTTGAACTTTGGGGGAGCTACTGGCATATTTATGGGATTGACATATGCAATACAGATGGAAATATAAAGGGTATGCAGATAGCCGGGCACCATAATATCATTGAATCGGTGAATGCGTATAACAACGGCGATACAGGAATTCAGATTAGCGGTACGTCAACAGAACCTTTTGAAAAATGGCCTTCCCATAACTTAATACTGAACTGTACTTCTTACAACAATTGTGATCCAGGGCATAATAACGCTGATGGTTTTGCTGCTAAATTAACTGTTGGAGAGGGCAACGTATTTAGAGGTTGTATTGCTTATAACAATCTGGATGATGGTTGGGACTTGTATGCCAAAGTGGATACTGGTCCAATTGGAGCAGTTGTTATTGAGAATTGCGTGGCCTACAGGAACGGAACCGTACTTGATGGTAGTGCATCCGGTGAAGGAAATGGATTTAAGCTTGGTGGAGAAGGTATTCCTGTAAGGCATGTAATTAGAAATTCTATCGCTTTTGCCAATGATGGTAATGGTATAACAAGTAATAGCAATCCGGCAATTATAGTTGAAAATACTACTTCAGCTTTTAACGGAGGAAGCAACTATGCTTTATACGGAAAAGGCGATATTGAACGCTCTTTTGAGGCAAGAAATAACATTTCCTATAAGGGCGGCAAACCGGATAATATTGAATTGGCAAGTTTAAGGCAGGACCCCAGCAATTACTTTGATGGTAAAAATATTAACGGTGAGACTGCTACTGAAGACTGGTTTGTAAGTACGGATATCAATATTGTTCCTGAGAGAGATGCTTCAGGAACTATTGATATGAAAGGACTGTTTGAATTAACTGGCGCCGCGCCGCAAGGTGTAGGAGCTGTTATTGGTCCCACTCCCGGTTCTGAAATAGATGAGGAACCAGTTAGTGGTATTACTGATGAGGAAAGTAGTTCAGATGATGAAAGTGTGCCGGACGACGAGGGTACTTCGTATGACGAAGGACCTGTGGAGGATGAAGAGAGCTCAAACGATGAGGAGACTTCGGACGACGGAGAGGTATCGGATGATGAAGAGACGTCGGGGGATAGAAATGGTGTAGAATCGGATAGCGAGGATGATTCGAAGGATCCAGAACAAACTGATGATGAACAATCTGCAAAGGACGAATTAGTAAAAACTGGTTCGTGGATAGATATAAAAGCGTTGTTTATCATAGGGATTATGTTATTAACAATAGGGGTGGGATTAATGTGTTTAGAAAAAAGAAAAATAAATGAAAATATGTTTAGAAAAGCGGGCTAAACAACCACCTATATTTTCAGCCCGCTTTAGATAATAATCCCTCTTTTCTAAAAGGAAATTGACATAATGTAATTGCATGCCATTTTAGCACTTCACGGAAGCAGAAGCGTCATGGTCCCGGCTACGATCAGTATAAGCCCCATGAAGGATTTGGCGGTCACCTTCTCCTTTAAGAAGAAATAGGAGAATGCTACTGTAATTACAATGCTTAGCTTATCAATTGGTACCACTATGCTGGCCTGGCCGTCTTGTAATGCTTTGTAATAGCACAGCCAGGAAAGGCCGGTGGTTATGCCCGACAGGCAGAGGAATATCCAGCTCTTTCTGTCTATTTCTTTGATTTCCCCATGTTTATTGGTTATAAAAACCATAAGCCAGGCCATTATCAAGACTACCACAGTGCGAATGGCTGTTCCTAGGTTGGACTCAATACCTACAATGCCGATTTTGGCCAGGATTGCTGTAAGGCTGGCGAAGACGGCTGAGAGTATGGCATATATGAGCCATGCGCTGCCTGCAGTGCCGGCTGTTGATTGCTCCTGCTGCATTTTCTTGTTGGCGACCATTAGATATGTACCCAGCGCAATGAAGGTTATTCCGATGGATTTAGCGAGGGTGATGGGTTCGCCCAGTATTATGAAAGCCATTATCATGGTAAGCACGGTGCTAAATTTGTCTATGGGGGTGACTTTGTTCACATCTCCCAGCTGCAGGGCTTTAAAATAGCATAACCATGATGCGCCGGTTGCCAGCCCGGATAAAATCAGGAATACATACGATTTCGGGTTGATTGACAGGATTGTGTCCCATGAGCCTACAATAAACACCATCAGCCATGAAAATATCAATATTATGACTGTTCTTATGGCGGTTGCCAGCATTGAATCTACTTTTTTAACGCCTATCTTGGCGAGAACAGCTGTTGCACCTGCAAATAGCGCTGAACCGAAAGCAAACAGTATCCACATTATTCCTGACCCACTTTCTTAAAAAAATAAAAAACAAGCGCTTATTGTATCTTACGTTTAATAATATTATTTATAAACAACTTTTGTCAATTACAAACTGTTGACTGCAGATATCAATTTTATGTTTTAATTGTATGCCAGCAGGGTAGATATTAAAGATAAGAGTCTTTTAGATATTCTATAAACAAAGAAGGGATCAATGTGAAGGGTAGAAAAATAGCAATTGTCGGAGGAGTAGCTGGCGGTGCTAGCGCAGCGGCGCGCCTGCGCAGGCTGGATGAAAACGCCCACATTATAATCTTTGAAAGGGGCGGGTACATCTCCTATGCCAACTGTGGCCTGCCATATTACGTAGGCGGGGTTATAAAGGATAGGCGGGATCTGCTGGTCCAGACCCCTGAGAGGATGTCAAAAAGGTTCAATATAGATATTCGATTGAACAGCGAGGTTGAGGACATCGATCTTGATAAAAAAGAATTGATTGTATTGAATACGGTAACGGGAGAGAGGTACCGTGAAAGCTTCGACAAGCTTATACTAGCACCTGGTGCCGAACCCGCAAGGCCGCCTATACCCGGCATTGATAAGGCCAATGTCTTTACCGTGAGGGATATACCCCGAATCTATGCCTTAAAGGATTATATTGACCAGGCAAAACCTGAAAGTGCCGTGGTGATTGGTGGAGGGTTCATCGGCCTGGAGATGGTAGAAAACCTGCGGTTGAACGGTATAAAGGTTTCGCTGGTTGAGATGTTGAATCAGGTTATGCCACCGCTGGATTATGAGATGGCAGCATATCTGCACAAGCACCTGAAAGAGCACTCTGTGGAATTGTATCTCGGCGATGGGGTGGTATCGTTCGACAGAGATGAGAAACGTACAATTGTGAACTTAAAGAGCGGAAAGCAGCTAAAGGCCGATATGGTGATATTGGCGGTAGGGGTGAGGCCCGAAACTACCCTGGCCAAAAAAGCCGGGCTGGAGATTGGCGAGACAGGTGGCATAAAAGTCAACCAGCACTTGCAGACATCGCATCCCGATGTATATGCTATAGGGGATGCTATTGAAGTTGTGGATTTTGTGAACCGCAGGCCTGCACTGATACCGTTGGCCGGGCCGGCCAATAAGCAGGGGCGCATTGCAGCCAATCACATATGCGGCATTGAGGATACCTATAAGGCTACGCAGGGAACGGCTATTATAAAGGTGTTTGACATGGTAGCTGCGTATACTGGCAACAACGAAAAGGTACTCAAGAAATACCGCATCCCATACCTGAAATCCTACACTCATTCGGGTTCCCATGCCAGCTATTATCCTGGCGCAACTTCCATGGCCATAAAGCTTCTGTTCAGCCCTGAGGATGGGAAAATACTGGGAGCCCAGATTGTGGGCTATGAAGGGGTAGACAAGCGCATAGACGTATTGGCCACCGCTATCCGCGCCGGGATGACCGTGTATGACCTGCAGGAGCTGGAGCTGGCCTATGCTCCGCCCTTTTCGTCGGCCAAGGATCCGGTCAATATGGCCGGGTACGTTGCATCAAATATCCTGCAAGGGCTGCATCCCGTCATTTACTGGGATGAGCTCGATAGCCTGGATCCACACGATACCGTGCTGCTGGATGTTCGAACTGAGGCTGAATGTAAAAAGCGAGGGTGTATACCGGGTTCTATCAATATTCCTTTGGATTCGTTGAGGGAACGTATAAATGAGCTTCCCACTGATAAGACAATCGTGATCTATTGTGAGGTGGGTTTGAGAGGGTATATAGCCGCTCGAATACTCATGCAGCGTGGTTTTAGCAGGGTATTTAACTTAAGCGGCGGTTATAGTACGTATAGTATAGCAAAATACGGGTTGGAATAAACAAAATTTGTTGACAGGCGTCTGTTGACAGTTCAAAGGGTAAAAAAGCCGCATCCCATCCTTGAGGTTGAATTTTTGCAAGGGATGTGGCTTTTTATTTTCACGCACAGATCGGCTTTACGTGGCGGAAAATACCGTTGTATAAAAAATGGCTTCTTTATCGGGTAATAATATGGTAAAATGAATATGGCTATATTGTGTGTACATAAGCTTTTTCATAAAATATGAAAAAAGGAAGGGACGCTCATCGGTGTTTGCGATAGAGAAAATAGACGCAAATAATAAGGAAGAATTCTACAGACAGCTCAATACATATCTTATCGGATTGGTTGAAGAAGAGTCGTACTGGCTTGCTGCCCTATCCAATGCTGCTGCGTTGTTGTACATGCTGCTTCCCGATGTCAACTGGGCAGGTTTTTATCTTTACAGGGAAGGAGAACTTGTATTGGGCCCGTTTCAGGGAAAACCGGCGTGTGCTCGAATCCCTTTGGGTAAAGGCGTTTGTGGGACTGCGGCCAGTACGAGGCAAATTCAGGTGGTTGAGGATGTGAATCTGTTCTCGGGGCATATTGTCTGTGATCCACTATCCAGGTCTGAGATAGTGGTGCCCATTGTGAAAAACGACAGATTGATCGGAGTCTTGGATATCGATAGCCCATATAAGGCTAGATTTGATCAGCAGGATGCAGCGGGTTTGAATGAGTTTGTGAGTATTTTGAGTCAATATGTTGATTGGCCTCAGGAATTCAAATAGGTTTTGCGAAAAATGTTGGGGAGGGAAATGTATATGAAAATCAAATATCTCGGTACCGCTGCTGCCGAAGGGTGGCCGGGGGTATTCTGTAGCTGTAAGTATTGCAAGGAGGCCAGAAAAAGAGGAGGGAAAAATATTCGTACGCGTTCAAGCACTCTCATCAACGACAGCTTGATGGTGGACTTCCCGCCCGATACATACTGTCATATCATCAATTTTGGAATTGACCTAAGCCAGCTGAGGTATCTGGTTATAACGCATTCGCATCAGGATCATTTTTATATTGATGATTTGAAGCTTAGAAGGTCTGTGTTTGCTCACCTTGATGAGGGTAGCGTGTTAGAGATATACGGCAACAGAGCGGTGGAGTCTATTATGAATGAAATACTGAACAATAGCGATATCTTGAAGGAATATTTGAATATCCATTATGTGCCGCCTTTTGAAACCTTTGAAGCGGGAGATATAAAAGTAACGCCGTTATTGGCGTTGCATGCCCGAACCGAAGATTGCTATATTTATATATTTGAAGATAGAGATGGAAAGCGCATGTTGTATGGAAACGACACGGGAATATTCCCGGAGGAAACATGGGAATATATAAAAGGATGTTATTTTGACTTGGTGAGTTTGGATTGTACCATGGGGCCAGGACAAGATGGAAACAACCATATGGGGCTGCCTGATAACATAAAGGTTAAGGAGCGGTTGATTGAGATGGGGTGTGCCGATGAGGCCACCAGGTTCGTGTTAACGCACTTTTCGCATAACGGTGGTTTGCTGCACGATGAATTGGTAGAGCTTGCAAAGCCTCATGGATTTGACGTTGCTTATGATGGGTTTGAGGTGTTTATTTAGGCGTTAAATCATTTTGTGCGCGAGAGGTGGGTATGTGTGAATATACTGGTGACTTTGAATGCTGCTTACGTTCCACCGCTTAAGGTGATGCTCAGGTCGCTGTTCGATAATTGCTCCGAGAAGGTAGAGGTATATTTGATGCACTCTGACATAAAAGAACCGGAACTTGAGCGGCTTTCAGCATTTGTAGAAGCTTATGGACATGCCCTGTACCCGCTGACTGTTGACAGGGAAATATTTGCTAAAGCACCAGTTAATTTTTACTACCCCCTTGAGATGTATTATCGCCTTATCGCGCATACAGTATTACCTGAGCATGTTGATAGGGTATTATATTTAGACCCCGATATACTCGTGCTTAATCCTATTGAAACGCTGTATTATACAGAGCTAGGTGATTATTATTTTGCTGCTGCTGCCCACTCGAAGCCGGTGATAGATTATATCAATAGACTCCGTCTTAGGACTGAATCAAACAAATATTATAATTCGGGAGTGCTGCTCATCAATGTGGAACTGCTCAGGAAGGAAGTGGATATTCAGCAAATATTTGATTATATACAAAAACATGCCCATGAGCTCATACTGCCTGACCAGGATGTGCTAAACGGGCTTTTTTGGCATAAGATCAAGCCGCTAAACGAATATTTGTATAACTATGATGCACGGCGTTATCACACTTATTTAATTGCTACGAAGGGTCGCGTAAATTTGGATTTTGTTATACACAATACCGTTATATTGCATTTCTGTGGCAGACAAAAGCCATGGCATCCTAATTACAAGTACCGTTTTGGCATCCTTTATAAACATTATCAAAAGTTGGTAAACAGGGCTGAGGCCTCTCAAGAATATGAACCGGTGGCCCAGGCTGCTAGATAAAAAGCGGGGTAACAAGCTGAACTAAAAGCTGCCCCGCTTTTTTATTATTGCGTTTCACTTAGGGTTTCTTTTAGATAATGTTGGCTGAATCGAAAAAAATAGTTTGAATTTAATCGTCGGGGGTATATATTTTATAGCAACTAAGAGTTTTGAAAATTTTTATCAAAGGAGGGATATTATGAGAAATCAGGTGGCGTTTTACCGTTGTGCAATTTGTGGAAATCTCGTTGAGTTAATTAACAGGGGTGGAGGAGAACTGGTGTGCTGTGGCCAGCCGATGACGGAGCTTAAACCCAACACCGTGGATGCATCTGTTGAAAAGCATGTGCCGGCTGTTACTAAAAAGGATGGTAAGCTGTATATCCAGGTAGGGTCGGCACTACATCCCATGGTACCCGAACACTATATTGAATGGATAGCTGTGGTAAGTGACAAGAGCATGCAGAGGATCGCCCTGGCGCCAGGTCAGGAGCCAAAAGCCGAGGTTGTTGATACCGGGGAAGAAGTGGATGTCTACGCTTACTGCAATATCCACGGGCTTTGGAAAGCAGAAGTAAAGTAAAAATATGCTGCGTTTTGTGTGGCTGCAATAAATTTTTATCTATAACATGCATGATATAAATTTAAAAAGGAGGAGATGGTTGCATGAAATCACTTAAAGGTACAAAGACTGCTGAGAATTTGTTGAAGGCTTTTGCTGGCGAGTCACAGGCCAGGAACAGGTATACCTACTACGCTTCCGTGGCCAAGAAGGAGGGTTATATACAGATAGCCAATATATTCTTGGAGACTGCCGACCACGAAAAAGAACATGCAAAAAGATTCTTCAAATTCTTGAACGAGAGTTTCAATGGCGAAATGGTGGAGATAACCTCTGCGTCTTATCCTGTTGCGCTGGGAGATACAAAGGCCAATCTGCTTGCTGCTGCCAACGGCGAACATGAGGAGTGGTCTAATCTCTATCCTGAATTTGCAAAGGTTGCCGAGGAAGAGGGCTTCCCAGAGATCGCAGAAGTGTTCAGGAGGGTCTGTGTAAGTGAGCAAAACCACGAAAAGAGATACAGAAAATTGCTTGAGAATTTAGAGAATGATAAGGTATTCAAGAAGGATACGGTAATTCTCTGGAAGTGCAGCAACTGTGGATACATACATGAAGGCAAAAATGCGCCTGCTCAATGCCCAGCCTGTGCGCATCCTCAAGGGTTCTTCGAGGTATTTGTGGAGCCTTATTGATGAGAACAAGCATGCGCATGATGAAGGAACGAGGCCTCTCGTTCCTTCATTTTTTTATTGCAAGCTCCATTTTTATCAAATTGGCAAAAATGAACTATGATTAGAAATTGGTTTAGGGTGTGGCGTGTAAAAAGGCAAAGTTGACGGATAATGATGAGAAAATATGGCAATAATATATTATAAAAAACCAACCATTTATGGAGGGGAGAATATGAGGATACGGATACTAAACCTTTTGGATACACGCCATAACAATGTTTCGAATTACGACGAAGAGTATTTTGACATATTACAAGCCGTCAATCGTGCGCATGCTGAATGGATAAATGCACAAAATTATTTCAATAGCGTGAGTGAACCTGAATTGGTGGATTATGCCATATATAATATGGAGGCCGCAAAAAGGAAATATATGTACATGCTTAAACAAGCCAAACTGAGGGGCATCGAAGGTATACAGAGCCTGCAGTATTTTAATGAGTAAGGTGCTTGGCACTTGCTACAGGTATTGCAGCTGTGCTATAGCGTATATGATGATTTAAGCTCGACTGGTGGTTTATAATTAGTACAAATATTTAAGCATACAGGCCTAGCTTGGTCTTGGAGGATGGGTTGACTGTGTCATAAAAGTTGGATTAGCATCATATTATAAAGTGTCGGCAATTTGTGTTTGGGCTTGCTTGCCATTAATTTTTAGTCAGGATGTGATTGATATGCCGGGGACAATTCCGTGGGAAGTAATACTGGCTTATGCTGCTGGTCTGGTGCTCTTATACGTTGTGGGATGGTTTTTGCTGGTGCCGCTTAAAGTAATCCTCAAATTGATATACAACGCCATTATCGGTGGCATTATATTATGGCTGTTAAACCTGGTAGGGGGTCTAATTGGCGTTACGGTGGCCATAAATCCGGTTACCGCTTTAATTGTGGGTTTTCTAGGAATTCCAGGGATTATTCTCATTTTGGTTTTGCAGTTCATTTTGCTTTGATTTATCGATTCCTTTCTGCTAAGCCACATCCTCCTCATCTATAATTCATCCCCTTTCTGTTTATTTTTATAATTTGTTGACAGTGGAAAACTCATCTGTTATAATTAATTTGATAAGTGTTATATGCCCACCAAGTATTTATAATAGTGGGTTTTGTGAAGCTGTTATAATTGCATCTGAGCATCTGTTATAATACAATTTTATTTTTGCCGCTTGTATTAGTACAGATGCTGTAAATTTAAGGAATTTATTTATGCACCGTAAAATGAAAGGAGGAAATCTTTAAATGGGTAGGATGATAGAGATCCGCTGGCACGGCAGAGGGGGACAAGGTGCCAAGACCGCATCTCTCTTACTGGCCGAAGCTGCTTTTGACACGGGCAAATACGTCCAAGGGTTCCCAGAATATGGTCCGGAACGAATGGGAGCGCCTATTACCGCCTATAACCGCATCAGCGATGAACCGATTACCATACACTCCAACATTTATGAGCCTGATTACGTCATAGTGGTGGACGAGACGCTGGTATCGGCGGTGGATGTAACGGCTGGCCTCAAGAAAGATGGGGCTATTGTGATAAATTCGGCTAAGGATCCTGAGGAGTTCAGACCGTTATTGAAGGGCTTTGAGGGCAAGATTTACACCATCGATGCGAGAAAGATATCGGTGGAAGAGCTGGGACGTTACTTCCCCAATGTGCCTATGCTGGGTGCAATTGCCAAAATCACCAAGTTGATGGACGAGGATGCGTTTATTGAAGCCATGGAAAGGTCCTTCCATCACAAGTTTGCTACCAAACCCCACGTGATAGAAGGGAATATGAGGGCTCTCAAGCGGGCCATGCGGGAGGTGAAGGGGCTATGACCAAAGAGAGGAAAATGAACATAAGGGAAGATGCGTCATGGAAAGAGATGCTGCAGGGTGGACATATCATAGATGCCGGTAATGCAGAGGACTTCAAAACTGGTGACTGGCGTTCCATGAGGCCAGTGTGGTTGCCAGACAAGTGCAAGCAGTGTCTGCTGTGCTGGCCGGTGTGCCCCGATATGGCTATTCCTGTGGAGAACGGCAAGAGGAAGGACTTTGACTTTGACCACTGCAAGGGTTGTGGAATTTGTGTAGAGGTATGTCCGTTTAAAGCCATTGATTTTGTGGAAGAAGAGTAAGGGAGGGGGATGTGGAATGGCAATCAAGGATAAGTTGAGCGGTAATGAAGCTATAGCTGTGGCTATGCGCCAGATCGACCCGGATGTCGTGGCGGCATTTCCTATTACGCCATCGACCGAAGTGCCCCAATACTTTTCTCAGTTTGTTGCCAATGGCCAGGTACACACCGAGTTTGTGGCCGTTGAGTCAGAGCACAGTGCGATGAGCGCATGTATAGGCGCTGAGGCGGCTGGTGCCAGGACCATGACGGCTACCTCTTCGCAGGGCCTGGCATTGATGTGGGAGATGCTGTATATAGCTGCTTCGCTGCGCTTGCCCATCGTCATGTCGGTTATAAACCGAGCTTTGTCTGGCCCCATCAACATTCACAATGACCACAGCGATAGCATGGGTGCCAGGGATTCGGGCTGGATTCAGCTGTACTGCGAAAACAATCAGGAAGCTTACGACAACCTGATTCAGGCTATTCGCATTGCCGAGCACAAGGACGTGCAGCTGCCCGTGATGGTGTGTTACGATGGATTTATCACCAGCCATGCTGTGGAGAATATAGAGCTTATTGAGGATGAGAAGGTAAAGGAATTTATTGGAGAGTATAAACCGCAGTACTCTTTGCTTGACAGAGATAATCCTATTTCTATGGGTCCACTTGATATGCCTGCGTTTTACTTTGAACACAAGCGGGCACAGGCAGAGGCCATGAAGAATGCAAAGAGGGTGATCCTGGAGGTCGCACAGGAGTTTGAGAAGCTGACCGGCAGGAAGTACGGATATTTTGAGGAATACAAGATGGAAGATGCTGAAGTGGGTATTGTCATAATGAACTCTACAGCCGGTACTGCCAAATTTGTTGTGAACGAGCTGCGCAAGCAGGGCATCAAGGCCGGTTTGATCAAGTTGAGGGTGTTCCGCCCATTCCCGTTTGAGGAGCTGGGTAAAGCCCTGTCGCATTTGAAAGCTGTGGCCATTATGGACAAGGCTGAGAGCTTCTCGACAGCAGGTGGGCCCTTGTTTACAGAAGTAAGAAGCGCCATGTTTGATTATGCGAAAGATACCAAGGCTGTAAGCTATATATATGGTCTGGGTGGCCGCGATGTGCGTCCTGATGATATTATGGGCGTATATAAGGACCTGTTGGAAATCGCAAGGACCGGACAGGTAAAATCGACCTTCAACTACCTGGGCGTAAGAGAATAGGAGGTGTGCAAGGTGGCATACAATCTTAAGACTTTGACGGAAAAAGAGGAGCGCATCACTGGCGGGCACAGGATGTGTGCAGGGTGCGGCGCTCCTATCGTGGTGAGGACTGTACTCAGAGCTTTGAAGCCCGAGGACCATGCGGTTATTGGAGTGGCCACAGGTTGCCTTGAAGTTTCGACCTGCTTGTATCCTTACACCGCCTGGAAGGATTCGTTTATCCACAGTGCGTTTGAGAATGCTGCTGCTACCGTTTCGGGGGCCGAGGCTGCATATCGTGCGCTGGCCAAGGTTGGCAAGGTGAAGGGTACTACCAAGTTTATTGCCTTTGGCGGGGACGGTGGCACTTATGATATAGGTTTCCAGGCTCTTTCTGGAGCCATGGAAAGAGGCCATGATATGGTATATGTCTGCTATGATAACGAGGCTTATATGAACACGGGAATACAGAGGTCTTCGTCCACGCCTAAATATGCCGATACCACTACTTCGCCTGCTGGAAGCGAGATACCCGGTAAGGTTCAGTTTAAGAAGGATTTGACCATGATCATGGCTGCCCACAACATTCCCTATGTGGCTCAGACCGCTCCTTTTAGAAACCTGAAGGACCTTTACGAGAAGGCCGAGAAGGCTCTCTACACTCCAGGGCCGGCGTTTTTAAACGTACTGGCGCCGTGTCCACGCGGATGGAGATACAATACCCCTCAGCTGATGGAAATTGTGAGGTTGGCTATAGAGACCTGTGTATGGCCTCTTTATGAGGTGATTGAAGGCAAGTTCATCTTGAACTATAAGCCCAAGAACAAGCTTCCAGTAGTAGAATATCTGAAGCCCCAGGGCAGGTTCCGTCATCTGTTCACCAAGGAAAACGAAGGATTGCTCGATGAGATCCAGAAAGAAGTGGACAGGAGATGGAATAGGCTGCTGGAGCTGTGTGGAGAGGCATAAAGCTGGTAAAAAATAAAAAAAGCACGTATGGGGTTTGCTCTCATGCGTGCTTTTTTATTTTTGGTTCCAGTTCTTGACTTTAATTTTAAAGGCGTGCATCAGGCCAGTTCATAATAACGGCCTAAATTTTGCCCTATTGAATCTTTTATTATGTCGTACACTGTGCAGTCTTCTATTTGCCTGTGGTATTGTTTGAGCAAGCCGTACAGCAAGGATTGTTCCTTTGAGGCTATTACTTCATATATAGCATCCAAATGAATAGGTCTATTTACCAGTGGTTGAAGGTTGGGGCAGTCAGATGAAATTTTTATTTCTACAGTATTCACATCTTGTTGCTGAGCCTGGACCTCTACTGTTCTGTTGCACAATGCGCACCTGGAGGCATATTTGCACATTCGAGGGACCTCCTTTCTCAGAAATGCTGTGCTTTTGGACTTGATTTTCCATATATTCTGTACTATTATTATACCATGGGCGGAGGGAGAGAGAAACTTATTTTTTATTTAATAATTGTAAATTTTTTGACAAATGAAATTAATGATGTTATAAATTTCACATTAATTTGTTATATTTTTGGCTTTTGGCGTGAGCGAGATTGAGTAAAGTGCCGTTATGGCAGAATCGCAGGTAAGGTAAATGACGTATATTGCTTAAAGTGGCCGGCGAATCCGCTGTTAAGGCGATGTACTGCGCTTTTTATGAATTGCCGTCTCTATGGGGGCTGACAGCTTGGACGGTTGAAGTTATATGTGAGGTTATAGTATAATGGAAGGAAGGATAAATAATTCACAAGAGGCATAACATTTTTCTGCCAAATTGATATAAATGAGACAAAGGGGCTTTTGCTTTATGGATGCTGTGGATACCGAGAAACTGTGGGCACAGCTCATACGGGCTGTAGAGACATGTCAAAAATGTGACCTGTACAAAACCCGGACGCACGTCGTCCCGGGTGAAGGAAACCGGAATGCCGATTTGATGTTTATCGGTGAAGGGCCGGGACGTGACGAAGATTTGACCGGGAGGCCGTTTGTGGGAAAAGCGGGGCAGCTTCTCAATAAGATGATAGCGGCCATTGGGCTCAAAAGGGAAGAGGTGTATATAGCCAACATTGTAAAGTGTCGTCCGCCGGGCAACAGGGTGCCGCGCGAGAGCGAGGCTGAGAGCTGCCTGCCTTATCTTAGAAGGCAGGTTTATCTTGTACGCCCGCGAATAATAGTGTGTTTAGGTGCCACGGCCATGCGCTACGTAATAGACAGAAAAGCTTCCATAACCAGCATACGCGGTCAGTGGTTTGAGAGAAAGGGCTACTGGTTGATGGCCACGTATCATCCTGCTGCGCTGCTCAGGGATTCGGACAAAAAGTATGACGCCTGGGAGGATTTTAAAAAGATAAGGGATAAGTTGCACGAATTAGGGTTGAAGCCGTAGCAAAAAATATTATTTAAATTGAAACAATGTATCTTATTGAAACAATGTATCTTAAAGAGGAGATGTGAGAGTGCCAACAAGTAGAAAAGCCAAGCAAAAAGCCAAGCAGCTCCAGAAATTGAAACAGGAGAGCATTTCTTTTTTTAGGGAGATATACAGGGATGAAGAGAAGATTTTGGTGTTTGGCGAGGGAAATCCCGATGCACCGCTGGTTCTGGTAGGTGAGGCACCCGGGCAGCAGGAGGTAGTACAGCAAAGGCCTTTTGTAGGGCAGGCCGGTCAAAACCTGAACGAATTTTTGGAGATACTGGGCATAAAGCGTGAGGATATCTACATCACCAATGCTGTTAAATTCAGGCCGGTGAAGGTTGATCCGGCAAGTGGCCGCGTATCCAACCGCCCACCCAACAGGGAGGAGATAGAGCTCAGCCGAGGCCTGCTTTATAAAGAGCTGTGCATCATCCGCCCGACACTTGTCGTAAGCCTGGGCAATGTCCCCCTTAAGGTGCTGAGCGATGACAATAGGATTACCATAGGGCAGGTACACGGTACTCCTATCGATATAGCGGTGGGCGAGGAAGGGGTAAGGATGACCCTGTTCCCGCTGTATCACCCGGCCAGCATAATATACCGCCCGCAGTTGAAAGAGGTATATCTCGAGGATGTGGAAAAATTGAGGCGTTATCTTGAGGAGAAGGGGATATTGTAATTATAAAGGCTATAAAATAGCCGGCAAGAAGGTGAAGAGGTTAATATATGATATATATTATTCGATTATTCGATGGAGAGGATGAATAAGTGATGGAACAAAAGAAGAGGATTTTTAGTGGTGTACAGCCGTCGGGGAATCTCACCCTTGGCAATTATCTGGGGGCCATTAAAAACTGGGTTTTTCTTCAGGAGGAGTATGACTGTTTTTATTGCATAGTTGACCTTCATGCTTTGACGGTACGTCAGGACCCTGAGGAGCTCCGGCGCAGGAGCTTGTCTTTGTTTGCGCTTTATATGGCCTGCGGGCTGGACGTGGAAAAGAACACCCTGTTCGTTCAGTCGCATGTGAGCGCACATGCGGAGCTGGCCTGGATTTTGAACTGTTATGCCTACATGGGTGAGCTGAGCCGAATGACCCAGTTTAAGGAGAAGTCCAGGAAGCACAAGGACAACATCAATGCGGGATTGTTTACCTACCCGGTACTCATGGCGGCTGATATATTGCTGTATCAGACCCATCTTGTTCCGGTAGGTGAGGACCAGAAGCAGCACCTGGAGCTGACCAGGGATATAGCCCAGAGGTTTAACAGCCTTTATGGTGACGTGTTTGTCGTGCCGGAGGTGTATATCCCCAAAGTGGCTGCCAGGGTGATGAGCCTGCAGGATCCCACCAAGAAGATGTCCAAATCCGATGAAAACCCAAATGCCTATATCTCTTTGCTGGATGAGCCAGACGTGATCATGAAGAAGTTTAAGAGAGCCGTCACCGACTCGGGAAGGGAAATAAAATATGACGAAGAAAACAAGCCAGGTATAAGCAATCTGATGAATATATACGCCGCCATTACCGGTAAGACATATGAAGAGATCGAACGGGAGTTTGAAGGTAAGGGTTACGGTGACTTCAAAAAAGCCGTGGGTGAGTGCGTGGTTGAGGCTTTGAAGCCAATTCAGCAGCGTTACTATGAGCTTATGAAGGACGAGGATTATATGGTAAAATTGATGAAGGAAGGGGCTCAAAGGGCAGCAAGAATAGCCTCCCAGACGCTCAAAAAGGTGTATGAGCGGATAGGTCTGATTGTATAATTTTTAACAGATGCAAAAATTGCTCAAAAAAGGGGCAGCTGTTGTGGAAAACTTGGATATTCTGAAGGCAGAGCTTATAGAGCGGGGTAAGCATCTGGGATTTCCTGTTATAGGCATTACCGATGCACGGCCGTTTGACCTGTGGTGCCAGGCGGTTGAAGTACGGAGAACGATGGACAGCAAAGTGGAAAGAGTTCTAAGCAGGCTTACCCCTTATCCTGAAGATTTGATGCCAGATGCCAGAGCCATTGTGGTGGCCGTTCATCCTTATCTGCCGTATCCCGAGGAGTTTCCTGAAGGGGTGCCCAGGTATTCGGCGCATTATGTGGAGTATCCTGGCGCCAGGAAAGCGGTTGAGGAGCTGGCCAGGGTTATTGGCCAGCGGGGTTACAAGGTCATGGTTGAGCCGCCTTTGCCGGCCAAGGCGGCGGCTTATAGAGCAGGAGTGGGAACCTTCGGGAAAAACGGCCTGATATATGTAGGGGAATACGGCTCGTGGGTTACCCTTCATCTCATTTTAACTGATGCGCCTCTGTCCTGTGACAGTCAGTCTCAAGATTTGTGCCTGTGCGGGGAATGTAATCGGTGCATACAGGCCTGTCCTGCGCATGCCATTGCCGATGATGGCGCTGTTTTGCCGGGACGCTGTTTGAGAGCCTATATGTTGAGCTCGGAATTTGTCCCGGTGGACATAAGGGAGAAGTTGGGTACCAGGTTGCTGGGATGCGATATATGCCAGATGGTATGCCACAGGAACAGCAGGATAACCCGCCAGGCTCGTCTTCCAGAAGATGATCATTTACGGCCGTTTGACGTTTATGCATTGATAAAGGCATTGGTTGAAAACGATCGGAAATCGATAGAGGCCGTGGCATCTTTGATAGGGAGTAATTACGCCAGGCCTCAACGATTGCTATCCAGTGCTATCATTGTGGCAGGCAATTTTGGTCAGCCCAAATTTGTTCCGTTGCTGATTAAAACCTTGAAACATCCTCATCCTCCAATTCGTGCGTACAGCGCATGGGCACTGGGTAAAATAGGCGGCAGAGAGAGCATGAATGCTTTAGCCGATGCGCTGAAAGATGAAACCGATGAGCGTGTTATACAGGAGATCAAAAGAGCACAAGAGATAGCTGGGTTGAGTGAGTGCAGAAGCGATGCTTGACGATTGGACTGGTGAGAAAAAACAGTATGAATGCATTCAAATAGGGGAAGAGTATATTAGAGATAGAGAAGAAAATGCTGGTGTGGTTCAAAATTGGTGCCTTATGTAGATATGGTGTTTGTGGGGTTATATGGTGGCATAAAAAGTGTGAAAGGAGGGTGTGAGGATGGCTTTTATCGATGAGCTGGCCAAAAGGCTTGGTGAGGTTGTCAAAAAAGTTGGCGAAAAGTCGGAAGAGCTGGTAGAGCTGGGCAAGCTCAATTATGAGATCTTCAAAGAAGAGGATACCATAAAGAGGCTGTACAGGGAGATCGGGCAGGCGGTATACGAGGCTTACAAACAGGAGAATAACTCCCTGGATGCCATCTATCGTTTGTGCCAGGAGATTGACGAACACAGGGAAAAGATTGAAGGGTTAAAGAAGCGAGTGGAGAACATAAAAAAAGAGATGCAGGAAGAAGGAGCTCAGGCGGAGAGACAGCAGCCTGAGGCTCAACATGCCTCTCGAACCGGGGAACAGGACAGTGCCCAGCCTGGCGGTGCCCAGGAAACAAAGCAGGATGTTGGTGGAGAAACAAAGCAGAATGCCGGCGGAGAAATGACCCAGGGAAACAACGAGAAGAACGTACAGGAGGGAATTTGAGCGCGCTAGATGTGTCTGAATTTATAGATAGGTTGAGAAAAGAATTGCTGTTTTCTCAAGGTGAAATGAGCTTTGTTTGCTGATTTGTAATAGTTTTGTAAAGGGGGAGAACAGAGGTGTCCATCAACATTTTCAATGACCTGGAGGCTATTAAGCTGGCCATTGCTATTGAGGAGAGAGGCGAGAGGTTTTATCGCCAATCGGCCCGCAAAGTGAGTGATAGTACAGCCAGGGTTTTGCTTGAAAGGCTGGCAGAGGACGAGAAGGAACACAAAGCGGTTTTTGAAGGGCTGTATCAGGAGTTTCTAAAAAACAAGGGTAAGTTTGACGATGAATATTTGTACGACCAAGATGTGGCTGCCTATTTTAACGCCCTTGCTCACAGCCTGATTTTCCCGAATGAAGAAGAACAGGCGAGGGTGGTGGATCAGCTGCAAAGTCTGGAGGATGTCATAAGGTTTGGCATTCAGGCTGAAAAGGACTCCATCCTTTTGTATACTCAGATGATCATATCTTCAAAATTGTCTGAAGCCAAGGATGCTTTTCGCAGGCTGCTTAAAGAAGAAAAGAGGCATCTCGTTGACCTTCAGGCCTATCTGAAACGTGAATAAAATGCCGTTGAATTATGATTGCCTGGCATTTATCAAGCTTTTGAACGCTGAAATGCCGGGTTTTTATTTTGGTTTGCATCGATAGGAGGGCAATAGGATGTGCGTAAGGTTTTTGCTCAAAACTGGGATTGAAGAGCTGGTACGCAACTATAGAGTTGAATCGGTGGATGAAGGGGCAAATGCTTACCGGGCTGGGGATTTCTACCCAGCGCAAAGCGTTCCAGTTGTGCTGGAGCAAAAAAGCAGGGTCATAACTCTGGCGAGATGGGGCTTTAATTATAGCTCGAAGAAAAAGGTTGTCGTCAATGCTCGGGCCGAGACAATTCTGGACAGGCCAATGTTTAAGGATGCCGCGCGGTATGCCAGGTGTATAGTGCCCGCCAATTTGTTTTATGAGTGGAAGGCTGAGGGGATAGGGAAAAAGGTAAGGTACAGGATAGGCCTTCAGGATGCTAGCATAATGTCTTTAGGCGGGCTCTACAAGCTGTCTTTTGACAAAGACCTGGGCCCGCAGCTTGCCTTTGTCATCATAACCACCGATGCAGAAGAAGGTGTTAGGGAAGTGCATCCGCGAATGCCTTTAATCATTAAAGAAGAATGGGTGGACATGTGGCTGAATAAGGACACTCCTGTAGAGCTTGTGGAGGAAATATTGAGTGCAAAAACAGGAGCGAAATTTACGGTTGAAAGGTGCGAGGATGCAATAAACAACAAAATTAAAGAAGGTATGTATGGCGAGCAGATGAAGATGTTTTGAGGGTATCCAATTTTTCCAAGCATGCTTTCATTCCCTTATCCTGTTTTATTACACTAAAACTTTATGTGTATCATCCGTTTTATTAAGAAAGGCCTGTGCCCTATTATGGGTTCAAACGGGAAAATTTTTTATTCTTAACCCAAAAAATTTTTTCTTTTTTTTAATAAAAAAAGAAGGATTTTTTTAATTTACGTAGAATATATATAATACAAAAACGAATCCAAAAACAAAGAGGGATGCAGATGGACGTAGCAAATGAACTGCTATCAAAGCTAGAAAATGGTCTGATAGTGTCATGCCAAGCACTGGAAGGAGAGCCGCTTCATAGTCCTTTCATAATGGCAAAAATGGCAAAGGCAGCAGAAATGGGAGGGGCGGTAGCCATAAGGGCCAACGGATATGATGACATAGTGGCTATAAAAAAAGAGGTTAACCTTCCGGTGATAGGCCTTGTGAAAAAGAAATACGAAGGCTATGCCCCTTATATAACTCCTACAATAGAGGAAGTAGAGCAGGTGGTAAAGGCAGGGGCAGAAATAGTGGCAGTTGATGCTACAAAATCTATAAAGCCAGGAGGTTTTACTACAGAGGTTTTTTTGAGAGAAATAAAGAGAAGGTATCCCTACATATTGGTTATGGCTGATATATCCACCTATGAGGAGGGAGTTAAGGCGGCTGAAATAGGCTTTGATCTGGTGTCTACGACGCTGTCCGGATACACAGAATACAGCCAACACGGGGATGATCCGGATTTTGAACTGGTGGAGAGGTTGGCAAAGGCAATCAAGGTGCCGCTTATTGCTGAAGGACGTATATGGGAGCCCCGTCAAGCTTTAGAGGCTCTCGAAAAAGGCGCATATGCTGTGGTGGTTGGAACAGCCATAACAAGACCTCAGGAGATTACCAAGAGGTTTGTTGAGTTTATAAAAAATAACAAGGGGGTTAATAAAACTTGCAAGAGCAAAACGGCGTCATTTTAAAGATACGAAGCGTATACAATTCGCTTACCAAGGCAGAGAAAAAGGTTGCTGATTATGTATTGGAGAATCCAGAGGAAGTCATATACTTGTCCATAACCGAGCTATCCGAAAGATGTAATACAGGCGAGACGACAATAGTGAGGTTTTGCAGGCGCATAGGCTTATCAGGTTTTCAGGAATTTAAGCTTAACCTTGCAAAAGATGTAATAAAACCCGAGACCAGCATACATGAAAATGTTTCATTTGACGACCCTATTGATATACAGGTGCAAAAGATAACCAACGAGAACGTTCAAGCAATCGCCAACACTACTAAATTGTTATCTTTAGAAGAGGTGGAAAGAGCTGTTGACGCTATAGTGAAGGCAAGGAAGATAGACTTTTACGGAGTAGGGGCTTCGGGTTATACGGCGCTGGATGCAAAGTATAAATTCATGAGATTGGGCTTAAATGTGGATGCCAACTTGGACGCCCATATTCAGGCAATATCGGCTGTTAATCTTAAAGAAGGAGATGTGGCGGTAGGCATATCCTTTTCGGGCAGTACAAAGGACACGGTGGCGACATGCCAGCTGGCCAAAAAATCAGGGGCAACTGTCATATGCATTACGAATTATGCAAGGTCGCCTATTACAACGGTAGCGGATATAGTTCTTTTGACATCGGCAAAAGAGACGCCGCTGCGAAGTGGTGCCTTGACTTCCAAGATTGCACAATTGCACGTCTTAGATATCTTGTATACCGCGGTAGCGATAAGGCTGAAGGATAAAGCGGTTCAGGCTCTTGACAAGACCGCAAAAGCAGTTCTTGATAAGCTGTATTGATGGGGTGAAGCATCAAAAGCAGATTGAAGGGATGTACCGGTGGGGAAAAGGGTTATAGGCATCGATATAGGAGGCACTAAAATATTAGGCGGTATAGTTGAGGAGGATGGGACCTTATTAAAGGTTAAGCGGGTGGATACCCAAGCACAGAAGGGCAAGGAGACGATTTTAGCCAATTTGTTCAGGCTCATAGACGACCTCATTGCAGAAGGGAGCATTGATGGCATAGGAGTTGGCAGCGCCGGAAGGATTGACCATAAAAGGGGCGTAGTCGTCTATGCCACGGACAATTTGCCCGGCTGGACAGGATTGGCTCTTAAAGATGTATTGGAGGACAGGTATGGCGTAGAGGTTGCGGTCGATAACGACGTAAATGCTGCTGTCCTGGGAGAGATGTGGTTAGGAGCAGGAAGAAATTACAGGAATATTTTGATGATGACAATAGGTACGGGAGTGGGAGGAGCGGTCGTTGCCGATGGTAAGCTGATTAGGGGTAGCAGTTGGAGTGCGGGGGAAATAGGGCATATGATCTTGTATCCTGAAGGGAAACAATGCAATTGTGGCCGGAAGGGCTGTCTGGAACAATATATATCAGGTACGGCCTTGTACAAGCAATATAATGAATTAAGCAAAAATTTAAAAGTAAATAATGCACGGCAGGTCTTTGAACTGTACAAACAGCGGGATGAAATAGCAGCAAAGGTAATAGGTGACTTTGTAAGGTGGCTTTCCATATCTATTATGAGCATTAAAAATATATTGGATCCCGAAGTTTTTATCATAGGAGGAGGGGTGATAGAGTCAAAGGAGCTTTGGTGGGACGATTGGAAAGCATTAATTGGAAGCAATGTAAACGTTGTGAGCGCCGAGCTAGGCAATAAAGCTACAATGTTTGGCGCGGCCCAATTAGTATTGTGATAAGCGCTTAAAGCATTTGGATGAATAAAACAGGAGGGGAATTTTTTGACTAGAATATTATATTTACCGCTGGATGAGCGCCCATGCAATTACCTGTTCCCAGTTAGGATTGCTGATCTATTAGAGGATATAGAGGTAGTTAGACCCGACATAAGCCATATGGGGAAGAAGAAAAAGCCCGCTGATATCGATTATTTGACGGCTTTTTTGGAACAGGAAGCGAGCTCTTGCGATGTGGCTGTTGTTTCGCTGGATCTGTTACTGTATGGAGGCATTGTCCCGTCTCGTATTCATAATTATACTGTTGACGAAGTGAAACAACGGTTATACAAGCTGAAGGAGATAAAGAACAAAAATTCACATCTAAAGATATATGCATATAATCTCATAATGAGGGTTCCGGCTTACAACTCTTCCGAGGAAGAGCCGGACTATTATCAGGAATATGGCAGAGACATTTTCATGTATTCTTGTCTTACTGACAAGATCCAAATGAATAAAGCAACAGAAGACGAGAAAAAAGAATATGAATCGTTAAATAAGAAAATACCTAGAGAGGTCATAGAGGATTATATACAGCGAAGAAAAGTCAATGAATCCATAAATGAGATGGCCATTCAATTGGTAAAAGAGGGGATAATTGATTTCTTAATAATTCCGCAGGATGATTGCAGCCCTTATGGATTTTTTACAATTACCCAGAGAAAGCTTTCGGCCCTTATTAGGAAGTACGAGCTGTGGGATCAGGTTTATATTTATCCCGGTGCTGATGAAGTGGGTTGTACGTTGATGGCCCGTGCGATTAATAAGTCTAAGGGTTGGCTGCCAAAGGTTTATGTGCGTTACAATTCTGAGATTGGTTACAGGACGATTCCGCTTTATGAAGATCGTCCTCTCTGTGAAAGCATTAAATCACAGATAAGTGCTGCAGGTGGAGTGATTGTACATGATGAGAGCACCGCTGACTACATATTATTTGTAAATGCTCCAGCAGATAAAATGAAGGAAAGTACGAGTGCAAATGATATATACGACAATTCTTATGAGCGCATGAGGAATATTAGAGAAATGATTGAAGCCATGCAATATTATATCGACCAAAATAAACCTTGTGCGGTGGCTGATGTGGCGTATGCTAATGGTGGAGACGGGGATTTGGTGAAGTTGCTCTCTAAAAAGGAATTGTACTACAAATTGTATGGATATGCTGGATGGAATACATGTGGTAACACCCTGGGGACAGTTATATCCCATAGCATGATAGCGGTAAAAGGGAAGTGCCTTGAGTCTCCCAAACATCAGCGGTTTTTATTTGAAAGATTTCTTGATGACTGGGCTTATCAAAGTGTTTTAAGGAGCAAAGTTACCAACGAACTTTTACCACGCCTTGGACTAAATTATTTCTGGTTAGGAGATCAACAGGACAAAGTAACATGTGTACTGAAAGAGGAGTTTCAAAATATTCTGGAAAGGTATTTCCCTAAATATAAGGACTATCACCTAACCATAGAAAGAATTTATATGCCTTGGAATCGGATGTTTGAAGTTGGGATTGAAATGGGTATTAAAGGGTGACGAGAAAGGTTATGAGAATAGAATTTAGTAGAAAAATTCAGGTTATTGAAGAATATGATGTAGTGGTTGTCGGCGGGGGAACCGCAGGTGCTGTAGCAGCGATTTCGGCTGGGAGGGAAGGGTTAAAAACTCTGGTGGTTGAGCAGTTTGGCTGCCTTGGCGGCTCACAAACCATGGCCTTGGTTACCCCCATGATGCACAATCATATTGAAGGAAATCCTTATTCTTCGGCTATTGATGAGGAGATCTGTGATAGAATTATATCCTACGGGTACGGCTATAAAGACGCTGGCGGGAATAAAGGTTGGTTTGACCCTCAAATGCTGAAGATAGTGCTGGAAGAAATGGCGGTTGAAGCGGGATGCGAAATATTATACCACACATCCTTGGTTGATGTGGCCCGTAATGGACAAATCATAGAAGCGGTTATATTGCACAATAAAGATGGACTTTTTGCCGTGAAAGCTAAAGTGTTTATAGACTGTACTGGTGATGCTGATGCGGTGTACTATGCAGGGCTTCCTTATGAGATGGGCAATGAAGAGGGAGTCAATCAGGCAATATCTTTAAGATTTCAGATGACTAATATAGATTGTGATAGGTTTGGTGAATATTTAGAAAGTTTGGGGCAGAAATGGGCCACCAGATATCCTTATCTTCACACAGCTGTTGTAAAAGGTGGTAATTGGCCTTTAAACAGGATATTTGAGGAAAAAGTAGAACAAGGGATTTTGACGGAACAGGACTTGAACTACTTTCAGGTGTTTTCTGTTCCGGGGAAACCCAATGACCTTGCCTTCAATTGTCCCGAACTGGGAGGAACAAAAAATGTGATAGATGCGCGATACCTTTCTCAAAAACAAATCGAAGGCAAAAGAGCTATTTTAAGGCTAGCAAAATTTTTAAGGGAGTATATACCTGGTTTTAAAAATTCATATATATGTGATATTGCGGCTATGGTAGGAGTTCGTGAATCAAGAAGAGCGAAGACAGAGTATATATTGACGAAAGAGGACGTGCTAAGTTACAGAAAGTTCGAAGACGGTATTGCGCGCACTAATTATCCTATAGATATACACGGGGCATCGGGTAAGCTGGAGTGTGCTTCTCAAAGGATAACCGAGAAATACTATGAGATACCATATAGAAGTTTGGTGGTTGCAGGGGTTGATAATCTGCTTGTCGCAGGGCGTTGTATAGGAGCTGATTTCATTGCCCAATCCTCAATCAGGGTACAACAGACCTGTAGAGCGATGGGAGAAGCAGCCGGAATAGCTGCTAAATTAGCAATACAGAGAAACATCCCTTGCCGTGATGTGGATGGGCGTGAGGTTAGGAGCATCATGAGGGAAAGAGGAGGAAAGTTGTAAGGAATGTGATGCAGTAAAAACGTAAAGAGAGGCATAGTATATACTTATATAAAAAAATTTTTCTTTATTTAAAAATTATAAGGAGGAATTTTTTAAAATATGTCGAATATAATATATTGAAACTGGTGGTGAATAATAAACAAAAACTAAAGGGGATGGTTATTGGATTAATTATAAATAAGGAGGTGACAGTAGGGGAAATTGAAAATATGACTTTCTCATTAATTATTTACTTTTCAATACTACTAGTCGATAAAACTAAATAAAGAGGGAGGATGTTAAAATGATAAAATTTAAAAGATATTTTGTAGTAGTTATGCTTATCATGTTTGTATTATCTGTAATGTTATCGGGATGTGGTCAGCAGCCTACTGATAAGTCTCAAACAGAACAAACTCAAGAAACGCCTAAACAAGAAACCTCTCAACAGGAAACAGCTAAACAGGAGACACCTCAACAAGAGAAATCTAAACAGCAAGTACCTAAAGAGCTGAAGCTGTCCTTACCTTGGTCTACTACTGAAATTCTAGAGCCTCATGTGTGGACATGGGGAACAGTATATGCAAAAATGGGAATATTTGAAGGTTTAACCAAGTTGGATAAAGACCTTAAAGCAGTGCCTGCGAATGCAGAGCGCTGGGAACACAATGAAGACTATACAGTGTGGAAATTCTATTTAAGGGATGGCTTGAAGTGGTCTGATGGTACGCCTTTGACTGCTTATGATTATGAATATTCTTGGAAAAGAGTTGTTAATCCTGCAACAGCAGCGGAATATGGTAAAGGAACAGCTTTCATTACAGGTGTTCCGCTATTGAATGCTGAAGAGATTCGCAGAGGAGAAAAAAATCCTGATGAATTAGGTGTTAAAGCTTTAGATGAGAAGACGTTAGAGGTAAGATTAGCAGAGCCTTGGCCAATGATGGATGTTTCGGCTGCCGAGCCGTGGGCTGTGCCGGTACCCAAACATGTAATCGAAAAGTATGGGAAAGAGTGGGTAGCAGCAGACAAGATTGTTTCCAACGGACCATATAAGGTAAAAAGCTATGAATTAGGTGTAAATTTGGTATTAGAGCCTAATCCCCACTATTATGGAAAGGTGAACTTGGATAAGGTAGAAGTAATTAAATTAGATTCAGAATTATTGCCCTACCAAAATGGAGATATAAACGTTGCAACAGCTGGTCAAGCAGATATGGAAAAGATAGAAAAAGATCCTGAATTGAAATCGCAGATGCATTTTTATAAGACAGGAGTAGTTTATTTCATGGGTCTTATGCAAAGTGAAAATGATATATTGCAGAAAAATCCGAAAGTACGCCAAGCCATTGCAATGTCTATCAATAGGGAACTTATTGCTAACGATATAATGAAAGGTACGGTAAGACCTGGCTTATCACTAGTTCCGGAGATATTTGCACCTTGGGGAACAGAGATAGGGCTTAAGTATGATCCTGATAGAGCTAGGGAATTGATGAAGGAAGCTGGTTTCCCGGACGGGAAAGGTTTCCCTGAATTGACCATTATGATAGCCGGGAATCCGGGAGCACGTGAGTTAGCAATAGCAGACATGATTGAAAAAGGGACGGGTATAAAGACGAAAATTATAAATTATGAATGGGCTAAGTTCGTTGATGAACGTGACAATAAGATATGGCCTAAGGATCAAATTGGTTATTGGATTAGTGGTGCAGGAACCCCAGAATATCATTATTCGGGATATTTTAGGAATATGTTTGTTGTAGGTAAAGAGTTGTTACCTCCAGATAAATATAAAGAGTACTTAAAAATGAAAGCGGATAACTCAATAGATCCTCAGCAGAAGAGTAAGATACTTCAAGAGTTTGTAGAGCAACATACTACTCCAGAAGCTAAAAAATATCTTGAATTGAGAAAAGCAGGGTTGGAGGCTAAAGATCCCGCAGAGCAAGAAAGATTGCTTAAAGAGGCGGCTAAGCTACGTGAAGAATTGGCGGTATTCATACCGATTGATTGGGAAAATGCTGCGAAACTTATAAAACCTTATATTCGTGGTTATGTGGGTGATCCTATAAGGTTAGGTGCTCCGCCGTTGTATTTTAACGACATTACCATTGAAGAATAAACTCCTTTTAGCGATGGTAATTAGCTGACTACACAGTCAGCTAATTACCATCATAAAAGTTTTTAAAAAAGTAAACAATTGAAATGTGGGTGATAAGTGGTGTTAAAATATATAGTTAAAAGAGTGGCTTTTATAATTGTGGCATTATTTTTTGTATCTTTAATAACTTTCATACTTGTTAAGAGCGCACCGGGGAGTTATATAGAGACAGAACGGTTATTATCACAAAATATTACGGATATAACGGTACCACCTGAGGTTAAAGCAGCGTGGGAAAAAGCTTATCAGCTGGATAAGCCAGAATGGCAACAGTTTTTGATCTTTCTATCGAATGCTGCTCGATTCGAGTTTGGTCCCTCTTTCCAATATCCAAGTACAACAATAGAAAAGATTATTATGCGTACATTCCCCATATCGTTTAGGCTGGCTGTTATGGCTATAGGATTAGCTCTTGTTATCGGTATTCCGTTAGGAATAATAGCGGCATTCAAAAGGAATACTGTTATTGATAGAATAGCCACACTTGTGTCTATGATTGGAACAAGTTTGCCTAATTATGTGATCGCTGTATTTTTAATTTATATTCTGGCTTTAAAACTTCATTTAGTTCCTTCTATTGGGTGGGGAGAACCCAAGAATTATGTATTACCGGTGTTATCATTAGCCATTGCTCCTATAGGAAGCATAACCCGCTATATGAGAGCAAGCCTTATAGAAACCTTAAACAAAGAGTATATAAGAGTAGCATGGGCCAAAGGGGGAGGTTTTCGTCAGGTAGTGCTGAAACATGCGCTGCGAAATTCTTTGATTCCTCTAATAACTGTAGTAGGGCCCCAATTAGCATATTTGACTGTAGGTACTGTCTTCGTAGAGAATCTCTTTAATATACCAGGGTTAGGTAAGTTTTATGCAAGTGCGGCGATATATCGCGATTACCCAATGGTAATGGGTACGACTGTGTTTTTTGCTACCATTGTCATGTTTACCAATTTGATAGTAGATATAATTTACGGGATATTGGATCCTCGTATTAGGAAACACAGCATGTTGGAGGGATAATGATTTATGGGACAAAATTACAATGTTCAACTACAAAAAGGCGGTATTCAACACGTAGTAAATAGTCAAAGTGAGATAGAAGTAAAAGAGAGAAGTTATTTTGGCATTTTGTGGGGAAGGTTCAAAAAAAATAAAATGGCTGTAATCAGTTTATATTTTATTATTTTTCTGATAGTAATTGCAATTGTAGGGCCTTTTGTTTCTCCATATCATTATACAATGATGGATTACACTGCTTTATATCAAACTCCAAATGCAAAGCATTGGATGGGAACGGATGATGGAGGCAGAGACCTGGCCACCTTAATCGTATATGGATTAAGAAATGCTTTGATTGTGGGCTTTGGAGCAGGATTAGTCCAGGTTTGTATAGGAGTGTTGGTGGGTGCTGTAGCCGGATATATCGGAGGACGAGTCGATAATATTTTAATGAGATTTGTTGACATTATGTTTGCCTTGCCATCGTTTTTATTAAATCTGGTTTTAGTTGTTGTATTAGGTAGGAGCCTTTTTACAATTCTTTTGGCTATTGGGTTGACTTCATGGGCTGGTATGGCTAGATTAGTACGCGGTCAAGTTTTAGCAGTTAAACAGCTAGAATATATCGAAGCAGCAAAGGCTATGGGAGCATCTAATTTAACCATTATATTAAGATATGTTATTCCAAACTCAATAGGTCCTATAGCAGTGGCATTATCTTTCAATATTCCGGGAGCTATGATGATGGAGTCCGGTCTTAGCTTAATAGGATTAGGGGTTATGCCTCCAATGCCAAGCTGGGGAGGGCTTATTTCGCAAGGTAGTAAATGGATGCTGTCTTATCCTCATATGATTTTGTTCCCAGCTGGTATCTTTGCGTTAACGATACTAGCGTTTACTTTCTTTGGTGATGGTTTAAGAGATGCCTTTGATCCTAAAACAGAATGACAAATTTTTAAAAAATATAGCAGAGGTGAGACATTTGGAATATTTACTCGAAATAAAAAACTTGAAAACGCATTTCAATACAAAAGAAGGAATAGTAAAAGCAGTCAATGGAATTTCGTATGGGTTAAAGAAAGGAGAAACGGTTTCTATCGTAGGTGAGTCCGGAAGTGGAAAAAGTGTTTCAGTTTTAAGTATTATGAGACTTTTACCCCCTTATGCAAAAATTAATGGAGAAATTATATTTAAAGGGGAAAATCTGTTAACCTACGATGATAAAAAAATGAGGAAAATTAGAGGGAATAATATTTCCATGATTTTCCAAGATCCTATGAGTTCCCTTAATCCTACAATAAAAATTGGGCAACAGATAATGGAGCCGCTTTTATGGCATCATAAAGTTTCAAAAAATGAAGCGCGCCATAAAACCATACAAATACTTACAGAAGTAGGTATACCTTCAGCAAAAGAAAGATTTCATCAATACCCGTTTGAATTTAGTGGTGGCATGAGGCAAAGGGTTATGATAGCGATGGCCCTTATTAGCGAGCCTGATTTACTGATAGCTGACGAGCCTACTACGTCACTTGATGTAACTGTGCAAGCACAAATTTTACAGCTTATCAGAAAGATTCAGGAAAAGAGAGGGACTTCAGTTATATTGATTACTCATAACTTGGCAGTGGCTACGATGGTTTCTGACTATATTATAGTCATGTATGGAGGTCGGATAGTAGAGAAAGCTACTACGGAGGAGTTTCTAAAGAAGCCTTTACATCCTTATACGTTGGGACTACTGAATTCTATTCCCATTCTCAAAAGTAAAAAATCTTTGAACACTATTCCAGGACAGCCACCCAATTTAAGAGAATTGGAAGAAGTGGGATGTCCTTTTGCTAAAAGATGTGGGAAAAAGATGTCGAGATGCGAGGAAGAGAATCCACCCAGAATTGAATTATCCGATACACATATTGTATATTGTTGGCTTTATGAATAATTAAGACAGGATATAAGGCAGTATTTCTTTATTAGTGTTTTAAAAGTCAGGAGGTTTAGATATGGCAGAAATTATTCTACAAGTTGAGAATGTAAAAAAGTACTTTAAAGTAGGTAAAAAAGATCTAAAAGCTGTGGATGGAGTTTCGTTTAATTTAGAGAAACACAGGTCTTTGGGTATAGTGGGAGAAAGCGGGAGTGGTAAGTCAACCCTCGCTAGGCTTATCTTAGGGCTTATCCCGCCAACAGAAGGTGACGTGAAGTTATTGGGTAAATCGGTTTTTAAGGTTACAAAAAGTGAAAATTATCATTTAAGACGACAGGTTCAAATGGTATTTCAAAATCCTTACTTGTCTCTTTTTCCTCATATGACAATTGGTAAAAATATTGAAGAACCTTTACGCTTGCATAATATAGGTACTAAGCAAACTCGTAAGTCGATAGTTCTTAATTTAATGGAACAAGTGGGGATACCTCATTATTACTATAACTCATTTCCGCATGAATTAAGCGGCGGGCAACAACAAAGAGTAGCAATTGCAAGGGCGTTGGCTTTGGAACCTCAATTGATTATATTTGATGAGCCAGTTTCTAGTTTAGACGTATCTATTCAAGCGCAGATTTTAAATTTGCTTTTAGAGTTAAAAAAGGAAAAAAATTTATCATATATCTTTATTGCTCATGATTTAGCAGTGGTAGAATATGTTAGCGATTTAATCGCAGTAATGTATTTGGGGGTTCTAGTCGAGTTTGCGCAGACAGAAGATTTATTGAATGAACCATTACATCCTTATACGCAAACACTACTAAAATCTGTTCCAGTAATAGGTGGTGAAATCCTGAATATTACTATCAGCGGGGAGATACCGTCACCCCTTAATCCGCCTTCTGGATGTCCTTTTCATCCTAGGTGTTCATATAAAAAGGAAATATGTACAAAAGAAAAACCAATTTTAAAAGAAATAAAAGAGGGGCATAGTATAGCTTGTCATTTATATTGATGTAATAAAGGGGTGATACGAGTGTCTTCTAATGTAGCATTGTCTAGTTTTGGGACGAGAGTTGGGGTAGATAGTTTTGCGCCATGGTACCGAGTGTATCCAATAAATGATGGTGTCAGAAATGATGAAGATGAAACTGGTCGCTTAAATAAAGTTCAATGGCTTTCACGAGCTACGTTTGAGCCTCATTGGGTTGTTCTCCTTTTCCCAGGTAAGCAAATTATAGAGTCAGTTTCAATTTTTTGGGCCAGAGATAAGGGGTGCTTTTTGAAGCCTGAGAAATATTGGTTAGAGTATTGCTTAGAGGGCGAATGGAAGAGGATCGATGAAATATCTCGTGAGGAAGCTGAGGATGGTAAATATACCCATATTATTTTTTTGCCTTTTGAAACTGACAGAATTCGTCTCTTTATGCCTGCCGGTGGTGGCAAATCGGGTGAGATGGTAAATGTTTTAGGAGTAGCGGAAATTGAAGTATATAGTTCCTCTCCCAGAAAAGGGGAACCATCAACAACAATCATATTGCAGTCTAATTTAAAATCAAGAGCAAATCCTTTTTTTATTACGTGGGAGCCTATACCACAAGCTGTTGGTTATATAGTTCAGTATAGCAGAGACATCGACTTTAAGGGGGAATATCTTGAAACTGTAAACGTAGAGCAAAATTATTTTATGCCTACACATTATTTACAGCCAGGTAGATGGTATTGCCGTGTTGCACCTGTACTAAAATCTGGGAAAGGGGAATGGTCCAATCCCTGTACTATTGAAGTAGGAGAAATTAATTACATTCCATATTGGGGAGGACCGTGGAAAACTACTCATCCTAGATTACCTTGGACCTTAATTGATAAGAAAAAAGTTTTGTACGATATAAATGGGCCTAAAAAACATATCTGGGAAGCAATCGAAAGATTGGCGCAAGATAAAATTAGGCATACGTCGCAACTGAAAAATATGCAAGTTAAAGAAAAGAATAAGAAAGAATTACCAGATGAACCACCTATGTTTGAGAACGGCGTGTGGAATCTACAACGTTGGCGTGAAATTGTTAATGCAGGAGCGAAGGTATTAGAAGCTATTACTTTATATAGCTATATTTATGCAGTTACTGGGGAAAAAAAGTACGGCGAAAATGTAAAAACATGGTTGTTACACGCGGCAGGTTGGGACCCTTTAGGTTCGACAGGTATTGATAGTGTTGATCATGCAGCTCATGATGTTCTTGTAGGATTATCGATTGGTTATGACCTTTTGTATAATGAGCTTTCTCAGGAAGAACGAGTACTTGTAAGAAATGCTATTGAAATGCGTTGTCGTGCTTTATGGAGATATTTAAATCCATTTGTCCTCGATGAAACCAATAATCATCCTTGGTTTCAAACGAATGCATTGGCAATTGGAGCTCTTACTATTTGGGATGAGGTTGAAGAAGCTAAAGATTGGGTCGATTATGCAATAAAACTTTATATTGGTCGGTTCTTATCGCTGGGTGGAGTTGACGGAGAATGGCATGAAGGAAGTGATTATTGGACTTATACGATGGGATTTGTTATTGAATTTGTTGAGGCGATTTACTCGGTAACTGGAATTAACTTGCGGGAGCATCCGTGGTTGAAGAAGACCGCCGTATTTAGGCTGTATATTGCACCTCCTGGAGGTATAAGTCTCAGTTTCGGAGATACGCACAAGAGACTACCCAATGGTGAAGATGCTGCAGTGATGTTTTATTTGGCTAAAATACAAAATGATCCATATGCTCAGTGGTATGGGATTGAGGCGTTAAAGAATGATAGTTTGGCACGCCCAGGTTTATTAATTCGGTTGATGAACTGGTGGGATAGTTCTATAGTACCAAAACCACCAGTAGATTTGCCGCTGACAAAATATTTTCCTGAAAGCGGTATTATTATAGCTCATACGACGTTGGAAAATCAGAAAGGAGTGCATTTTGCTTTTAAAAGTGGTCCTTATCATGGAATAATGGGAGGCCACGAACATGCAGATCAGAATAGCTATATACTACATGCAGGAGGAGATACCTTAATTGTAGATTCTGGAGTTTATGATTACTATGGGAGCCCTCATTATTATGGCTGGTATGTTCAAAGTAAAGCTCATAATACAATCTTGGTAGATGGGAAAGGACAAATTTGCCAAAAGCCAGGAGCTGATGGGAGGATTTTACGGTTTATTCACAGTAATATAATAGATTATTTTGAAGGAGATGCGACTCCTTCTTATGGTGGAGAAGTCAGCAGCTTTATACGGAAGGTATTGTTCTTTCGCTTCAATGAGGGGAAAAATAGTAATAACTCTGGTTTAATAGTAATGTTTGATCGCATTGTTTCAGAAGTAGAAAAGAATTTTTCTAGTTTGATTCATACAGTTAATAAGCCAGATATTGACATGACAAAAAAAGGAATAAATTTACATTGTCTGCAAATCAAAGGCGGAAATACGAATTTAAACTTTTATTTAAATAGTAATAGGCCTTTGCTAGTCAGGATATTAGAAGGTTATCCTGAAAATATGATACCTACAAACAATCATTTAAAGGAATACCATACTGAATTTGTTACAGAGAATAAAGCGTCGGATGTTACTTTTTTAAACGTCTTAGATTTAAATGACGTTTTTTCTAAGTCTGCTTTTGTAAATTTTATTAGTGATAATTCGGTATTAGTACATAAAGATGTATGTTCATGTTTTATTTCGTTTAGTGATAACCGGGAAATAGTATATAAAAGTTTTAGAACAGATGGTAACGTATTGGTTCAGTTAGTAAAGAAAGAGAAATTAAATGGTTTATTCATAGTTGGGGGAACCTACTTATATTATAATACACGGTTAACTTTGAGTTCAGAAAGTCCTGTTGATGTATTGTGGTATAAAGCAGAAAATGGATTGGGATATATTGTAATTTGGAGTGCAAATAACCAGAAAGTTATGATAAATAAAGAAAGAATTGATATAGCTAAAGGGGTTACAACTTTAAATTTGCCATCTTTAATGTCTTTAATTGGATAAATAGAAAGATATTTTCTCTAAAAAATATATAAAAAGAGGAATTTTTTGTTTAAAGCGGAATATTTATATAAGTGAAAAATATTAGAAAGGAGAGTGGTTAATAATGTATAAAAAACGTTTTTTATCGTGGTTAATGTTAGTGATCTTCTTCGTAGTAATTTCACCTATACAAGGAAATGCCCAAAAAGACAAACAAAGTCATGTTAAGGAGCTTGTCAATTTAGCTTTAGGTAAAAGTTATCGAGTAAATACAGTATATCCTCCAGATGAATTTTATACTAAAGTTCATGAGGTAAATTATCCAGATAGCGGTGGTGAACTTACTGATGGTCAATATGGGAGCTTAAGTTTTACGGATAAAGCTTATGTAGGTTATCTGCACCAAGCTTTTAGAGATATTACTGTTGATTTAGAATCTTCTGTTACAGTGGAAGAAATTGCTATAAGTGTCCTTCAGAATGTACCGGTGGGTATTCATTTTCCACGGGAAGTAGAGTTTTATCTTTCTATAGATGGTGAAAAGTGGGAGTTTTTAGGAAGGGAAAAAAGCGGGATTTTACCTACTGAAAAAGGGCCGATAAAGCAAAAGATTTCTAAAAAAGGGATTCATAAAATTGCTCGTTATGTAAAGATTATTGTACCTGTTGAAGGGTGGTTGTTTGCCGATGAAGTAGAAGTATGGGGAACAAATTCTCAAGTTGGGGATAAGCTGATACCCAACATTAAAAATATTTTGCCATTTGGGGATAAAAGGTTAAAAGGATATCCAAAACCACAATCTGTAGGAGGAATTAAAAACGCGGTACTTATCTACACAGGAGATTGGGAATATGATAAACCGGGCGAAAATTGGATTTCTTTTACAAAAGAAGATTTTAAACCTTATGTGGCTTACCTAAATAAAGATTTAAAACCTGTGGATATTATGTTCGATACTTTCTTATTTCTGCCGTATGGAAAGTTGTTGGATGGAGCAACTTTTAGTCCCACGGGGGGCAAACCTTCGAACAAAACTCATTTTGAATATTTTTTAAATAGGCTTTTTAGAGAGGACCGCGAATTAGGAGCTTTAAATGAGGCTGTAAAAGAGATTAAGGAGGAGCTAAATAATGAAAAGTACAAAAATTATAAAGCCAAGGTTATTATAGCCATCCCATATCCACGCACAGATCAAACCAATTTTGGAGATGTCGATGGCAGTGGAGTTAGCTTAAATCTTAATGTTTCCCAAATAGGAGAAGAACAAGCACTTATTAATCGACAAAAGGTGGTTAAATGGTTTATTGACGAAGTGTATAATCGCTGGGAAAAAGCCGAGTATACTGAGCTAGAATTGGTAGGGTTTTATTGGTATGCAGAGTTTATTGGTTATTACTTGAGTTCTTTGGAAGCAGAATTGATTAAATGGACGTCAGAGTATATTCATTCCAAAGGTGGAATATTTCAGTGGATACCCTATTATTTTGCGCGTGGTTGGTATAAGTGGAAAGAACTTGGTTTTGATGGTGTATTAATGCAGCCAAACTATATGTGGGCGGAAACAGGAAAAGACAGATTAGATACTATTCTGAGAGCTGCTTATGATTATGGTATGGGAATAGAAATGGAGATGAGTGATGCAGTACTGACAAATGAAAAGATGAGAGAAAAATATTATTTGTATATTGATAAAGCGTTTGAATACAAATATGCAAGAAAGGCTTATACAGCTTTTTATCAGCAGGTAAAAACTCTTTTAAAGGCAGCCATGTCCTCTGATCCTGCTGCACGAGAAGTATATGATAGGACCTATAATTTCCTTAAAGGAAAGCAATACTAAGGAGGGGTTTGGTTTTTATGATTAATACAGTACCTCAAATAGTGCCTCAACCTAAATCAGTAAACTTTATGGGACGATGGTTTTCTTTTGATGGTTTTTCAAATATGCCATGCTTTTTGGTACGAACTTTTTCCATACCTAAAGGTTCATGGACTATAGAAAAAGTAGAGAAACAAGGATGTGGCATATCAATAGAAGAGGGTAAAGTGAAAATATGGGGTAACTCGAATATTGCCTATGCTACAATAATACAACTTCTAATGCAAAAAAAGGATGCCCTACCAGAAATCGTAATAGAAGAGAGCTTTCGTTTTTCTTTTAGAGGTTATCATCTCGATATAGCGCGCGGAGGTGTTCCCACTGTTTCTACTTTTAAAGATATATTGAACTGGCTTTTTTTGCTTAAATACAATTATTTTGCTATCTATTTAGAAGACTTATTTCCATGACAGAAGTATCCCCAAATAGGGAGTACAAGGGGTAGACTTTCGCAAGAAGAGCTTAAAGAAATTATAGAATATGGGCGTGAGTTGGGAATAGAGGTATTTCCTTCTCTTGAGCTAGTAGGTCATATGGAACAATATATTAATGCTACCAGAGTTTTCAAAATACAGTGAATGGCATTTGCCTCGAGAGGGATGTTTAAATCTCTCAGATGACGAGGCGAGAAAATTTGCGTATGATCTTCTTGAGGAAGTGCTAGAATTTTTCCCGTCCAAATACATACATATTGGTGGAGATGAAACATGGGCTTTAGGGCGGGGTAAAAGTCTTGATGAAACATGGACCTTTCAGGGGCCGCAACTATATGAAGCTCATTATCGCACTATGATAGAAATGGTAGAAAAATGTGGTAAAATACCAAGAACTGGCAAATGCATATGCTAGGCTCTGGCTTGCTGAAAGGAAACCTGAAGGCCTTGAGATAGTTGAGGGTAAATTCTGGTCAGCTGCAGGAAGGGTGGATTTGGGTATAAGGTAAATAACAATGAGCTGGCTCATGAGCCAGCTCATTGTTATTTATTCAAATAATTAACCTACCCAAATCCTTATATACTTTATCGTGAAATCGACGTTTTCAGAGAAGACACCTCTTCTTCAGTCAATTCCCTCCATTCTCCGGGTTTTAGCCTCTCGTCGAGAACGAGACTGCCCATTGCCAATCTCTTAAGGTATAGGACTTTTTTACCCAACGCTTTAAACATCCTCTTTATCTGGTGGTATTTCCCTTCTTTCAAGTAAACGTACACTTCGGATACGTCGGCGGCGCGGAGAATTTCAAGGCCGGCAGGAAGGGTTTTATATCCATCTTCCAGGATTATGCCTTCTTTGAAAGCCTTGACGTCATTTTCGTCAACAATTCCCTGTATTTGGGCGTAATATTTTTTTACAACGTTCTTTTTAGGCGATAGAAGCTGATGTGCCAGCTCCCCATCATTTGTTATGAGGAGCAGCCCTTCTGTATCCTTGTCCAGCCTCCCTACCGGAAAAGGATCTACGGCTGTCAATTCAGGTGGTAATAGGTCGATAACGGTCCTTTCCGCCGGGTCATATGTGGAGGTGATAACGCCTTTGGGCTTGTTCATCATTATATATATGAGATCTCTATATTTTACCTTTTCGTTGCCGATAAAGATTTCATCGTGCTTGGTATCTACAATCGTTCCGGCATCTCTTACCGCTTTGCCGTTCACTGTGACAAGTCCTTTCCTGATGAATTTTTTAACCTGCTTTCGAGTACCGATGCCTGAATGCGCCAGAAGCTTGTCTAGCCTTATCTTGGCCATTTTTTATGCCCCCTCATCTTTAAATCAACTATCGTATAATTATATCATAAAAAGCATGCTTTGTAGTACGCTCATGTTTCGCGGTTTTATATTTTAAGGTGTACCTAAATGGCTCCAAAGATACTACTCTCTTTAATGAAGGTATTTAAACGGGTCTAATCAAATGCATTTTGATTTATATTTGCATATACGGCTGATTAACTGTATAATAAAATTGAAGTTTGTATACGGGTTTCTATACAACTTTCTATATAGCGAATAAATTTCCAAGAAGATTTAAAGTAATTGTATGGAAAGATTTAAGAAATTATTACAGGCGGTGGGATGTTTTATGAATGCCGATAAGAAGCTATACAGTTTACTGGTGGTTGATGACGAGCCGGGCACAAGAAATACTCTGTGCAGCTGTTTCCCCTGGGAAGATATAGGGTTTAATATCGTGTTTCAGGCCAATAATGGGCAAGAAGCCCTCGATTATATAAGGCAGCATCCGGTGGATGTTGTGCTGTGCGACATACGTATGCCTGTGCTTTCAGGCATAGATCTCGCCAGAGAGCTGTATCTGTCTAAGTCACCTACCAAGGTGGTTTTCTTAAGCGGATACAGGGATTTTGAGTATGCCAAAAAAGCGCTGGATTTTGGGGTGAAAAATTATATCCTAAAGCCGGCCAAGTACAAAGAACTGGTGGATGTATTCTCTAGGATTAAAAGTGAATTAGATGAAGAGAGGTCACGTTATGAGAATCAAGATACACGTACTTCGGATGACAAAGGCCAGGATAGGGGATTCAGCCTGGAAGACGGAGTGATCAGCACCATCAAAAATTATGTACAGCGCAATTACAGGAGTGCGACTCTGGAGGATGTAGCTAAAGTGGTTCATATGAACCCTAACTATCTGAGCTATTATTTCAAGCAGAAAACGGGGGAGAATTTTTCGGATTTTCTAACCGAAGTAAAGATGAAGAATGCCGCCGAGCTATTGAAGAATATTGACCTTAAAATACATCAGGTGGGGCGAATGGTAGGCTACAGCAATGCCAAAAACTTTGCCCGCAGCTTTAAGAAATATTTTGGTGTAACCCCTAAGCAGTACAGGCACAAAGGTGGTAATAACTGATATGAAGCTCGTTGAAAGTAAATTTTTCTTCAAGGATTTTGCATTGTTTTTGATTCCCACCATGATTTCCCTGCTGATCCTAGGAGTATTGTCCTTTGCGGTCACCCATAGTTTTGTAAAGCAGGAGATAAGGCATAACAACCTGAACATGCTGAATCAGATCAAGGAAAATGTTGAGTTGATGCTCAATGAATTGGATCCCCTGGTAATACTGTTTGATACCGATCCAGAGGTCGTTATGAAGATACGCTCCTTTTTGACCGGTACCAAATTTTCTATAGAAAATATAAATTTTTACAGGATAGTTCAGAGCTTTATAAACGCTCCCGCCAATGCCCGTCCCTATATCCACTCGATTTATGTGTATTACGACAATGATATGGGCAGGTTTTTGACGACTCGGGAAGGCCTGGTGGAATTGAACAGCTTTTATGATACTCAATGGTATCAAGATTTCGTAAACAATACAGGCCAACTTATGTGGACCAAGATAAGACAAATAAGGCAATATGAATTTGAGAGCACCAAAGTAATTACCATATATCGCAGGCTGCCTTTACGGCAGGGAGTCATTGTGCTCAATATCCTGCCGGAATACATCCACATGATGATGAGCGAGCTGACCATCCAGCCCAATCAGACAGTTATGATTCTAAACGAGGATGATGAGCTGCTGTTTTGCAATCACTCTTTGATTTCAGGGTTGCGGGATGAGATCAGGCAAAAGCTGGCTGGTTTAGAAGGCGAAGGGACGATTGCCATACAGGATAAGCCTTATGTCGTGATGCAGGTACACTCTGCTAAATACAACTGGCGATATGTATCAATGGTACCGCAGGCTTTTTTGTATCGAGTTCCAATTCAACTTAGCAACATCACGTTATTCTCGCTGGCCATATCCTTTGTGCTGGCACTGGGCTTGACCTATTATGTTACCAGTAAAAAGTATCTCCAGATTGCTCGCATAAGGGAGATTATAGATTCGGCCAAAAACGGATACTTTTCTCCTGCGGCGGTTCCCGAAAAGAAGGACGAATATAGCTATATAATAGAGGAAATTTTAAACAACTTTATTGAGCAGCATTATTTGAAAATGCAGTTATCCGAGAGGAAATACAGGCTCAAGACCATGGAGCTTTTGGCGCTGCAATCGCAGATCAATCCCCATTTCCTGTTTAATACCCTGCATGCCATCAACTGCAAACTGCTCCTTCTGACCAAAGGGCCTAATGAGATAAGCGATATGCTGGAGAAGCTTTCGGATATTTTAGATTATTCGCTCAGCCATCCTGAGAGGATGGTGATGCTTGAGAAGGAAATAACCAATGCGAGAAATTACGTAGACATACAAAAAATCCGGTATGGTCAGCAATTTGATGTGTTATGGGAGTACGATGAAAAGTTGCTTCACAAGAAAGTGGTTAAGATGATCCTTCAGCCGCTTATCGAGAACAGCATCTATCATGGGATTAGAGGCCGGCAAAAGCTGGGCCTTATTAAAGTCAAGGCCTTCAAAAGAGGGGATTTTATAAAAATTTCAGTCATTGATAATGGCGTGGGCATACCCCGTCATAAGCTGCAAGAAATCTACGAGAAGTTGAACGGAGATTGGGAATATTCGGAGGAGATAGGGCTTCTAAATACGCACTACAGGCTGAAATTGATATACGGGGATCGATACAGGATGGTTATAAGGACCAAACAAAACTTAGGTACAGCCATATATCTGTATATTCCCGATTTGGAGGAAGTGAATTCTGAAGAGAAATATTAAAGAATATTAAAAACCGGCTTTGCACCTGGTCTGGTGCAAAGCCGGTTTTGTTTTCTGTGTTTAACCTTTAAGGCCAGTGGTGGCAACGCCTTCGACAAAATACTTTTGTGCCAGGAAGAAGATTATTATGGATGGCAACATGGCAATAACCGTCATGGCCATTATCTGGTTCCAGTGTATCACCGAGGTTCCGTCAATCGACATCCTGAGGCCAAGAGCTACCGTATATTTGTCCACGCTGTTGATGTATATCAATGGGTTTAAAAAGTCGTTCCATGTCCATATAAACTGAAATATGCTCATGGATATTATGGCGGGTTTGCAAAGCGGCACCACTATTTTTATAAGCGTTTGAAGGGAGTTGCAGCCGTCGATGGTGGCCGATTCCTCAAGCTCCCTGGGAAGTCCCCTCAAAAACTGTACCATCATGAATATGAAGAACGAGTGGCTTGCAAACAACGCCGGCACTATGAATGGCAGATAGCTGTCCACCCATCCAAACCTGTTGAACAGGATATACCTGGGAATCAACGTGACCGAGTCGGGCAGCATGAGCGTCGCAATCATGATCCCGAATAAGGGCTTTTTGAGCGGGAAATTGAAGCGAGCAAAGCCATAGGCTACCATGGTAGACGATACTATCGTAAATATGATGACCGGTATAACCAGCTTGAAGGAGTTTATCAAGAATGTGCCGAAGGTATACTGCCCTGTACCCTGCCAGCCCTTTACATAAGAGTCCAAGACCACTTTTGAAGGGAAGATGTTTATGGATTTAAATATTTCGTCATTGGGCTTGAAGGATGCCCCTATTACCCACAACAGGGGATAGACCATAAATATTCCGAACGCGATTAAGAAGGTATAAAGCAGCACCTTTGCGATGCCGTGTCTCATCATCTTTACATTTTTTCTGTGCAATGTTGCTGCGTTCATAGTTATTTACCACCGTCCTCATAGTATGTCCAGTAGGAAGAAGACTTAAAGAGCAGCGCTGTAAATACCATTATCAATAGGAACAGAACCCACGAAAGCGCCGAAGAATACCCCATCCTGAAGTATCTGAACGCGTTATCGTATACCAGTATGCTGTATACATAAGTTGCATTCATGGGACCTCCACCCGTTATCACGTATGGGCCGGTAAACTCCTGGAAAGCGTTGATGGTCTGCATGACGAGATTAAAGAACATAACAGGCGAGATCATGGGCAGGGTAATTGAGAAAAATTTTCTCATCCTAGAAGCACCATCAACAATCGCAGCTTCATATAACTCATTTGGTATTTGCTTTAATCCTGCAAGGAATATCACCATCGATGAACCAAACTGCCATACCGCCAAAAGGCTTACGGTAAACAGCGCTACATCCGGATTTCCCAGCCAGTCGATGGATTTTATGCCGAAAAAGCCGAGAAACTTGTTGACGATGCCTTCTTTCATAAAGAGAAATCTCCACAGCACCGATACAGCCACGCTGCCCCCAAATATGGAGGGAAGGTAATAAGCGGTTCTGAAGATGTTTATGCTCCTGAGCTTCATGTTTAATAGCATGGCTACAAACAGAGCAAAGGATATTTTCATAGGCACTGTCATCAAGACATACGCCAGCGTTGCTTTCAAAGCCGGGAAAAAGAGCTTATCCTTGGTAAACATATATATATAGTTGTCGAGGCCCGTAAATACGGGTTTATCCAATATGCTGAACTCCGTAAAGGAGTATATGAATGACATCACAAATGGATACAGCTTAAACAGCAGGAATCCTGCGATCCATGGGCTGATGTATAGAAGGCCTATATAGTTTTTGTTCCTGTAGTACTTCATTTCTGCAATCCCCACCTGAAAAATTTTTAATTTCATTCAAAGATTTAAAAAACCATGTTATCCGAAGTGCTGGGCTTATCCAGCACTTCGGATATTGAGGATAATAGAGGTCGGTTTTATTTGATGATAGGGGGTCACCTTATTTATTGAGCTGTTCTTTAAGCTCAGAGAGTTTCTGTGTGAAGCGGTCAATCAGCTCATCGGCTGCCTGCTCTGGAGTCAACTTCTTATAAGCCAGCATCTGTATAACGTCGGTGGTTATTTTCTCCAGTTCCTGATTCTGGCTTATGGCATTCTCGGGCTTACCCATCTTCTCCATGGCCATTGTGGTGGCTTCATTGAGGACGGGATCCAGCATGTTGTTCTCTACAAGGACATCGCGTGCAGCCTTGGTGGCCGGTACGCCGCGCACGTCTTTGAGTATTTTGGCCGCTTCTGGGTCGCTGAAGAACCAGTTCAGGAATTTGGCTGCTTCAGCTACATTTTTAGAATCTTTATTGATTGCGAGCAATTGCGATGGCCTTACCACCAAAGCGGTGTCCTTGGCACCTTCCATTATCGGTATCATGGCAATCGATAGATTGGGTATATTTGCTTTCTCGGCGGCGTATGTCGATGTCCAGCTCCAGGACATCCCGATTTCGCCGTTAAGCCATTTTGGATTTTGGTCGGGTTTTCCGTGGAAGGGTGCGCTCTGTTCAAATGGTTCTATGGCCCCTGCTTCAAACAGTTTATTCAAATAATTGAAGGCTTCAACCAGCGTTTCCCTATCAAATCCAAGGGTATAGTCGTCGTTGATCCAATAGTTGCCGGTCTTTTGGATCACATAGGCCTTTAAAGCGTAGTAGCTGCGTATTGCATCGAAGTTTAGGAGATAGGCGTTGGGGTCCTTTTCATGAACTGCTTTTGCAACCTCAAGAAGACTATCCCAGGTCCATTCCATTTTTTCATCTATGCCGTATTTCTTAAAAAAGTCCTTGTTGTACAGTAAAGCCCCTGCATTTACGCCTGTTGGCAAACCTATCAGCTTACCGTCATGGTAGCAGAATTGGTCAAGGAAGTTCTTGTCAAATATGCTGGTGTCAATTTCATCTCTTTCGTTTAAATTAACGAAGAAGTCACCCTGTGAAGTGAGCTCGAGTATCCAGGTGACGTCGATCTGTATTATGTCTGGGGCTGTTCTGCTGCTCAATTGAGTGGCCAGCTTCTGGAGATAGCCGTCAACCCCGCCATATTCAGCGTTGATTTTTACGTGAGGGTTGTTTTTCTGATACGTGTTTATTGCTTCGAGAGTTGCCTGGTGACGGGCTTCTCCACCCCACCACATAAAGCGCAGCGTCACTTCTTCAGGCTTTTCCTGTTTGTTGCCCTCGTCCTGCGTTGCTCCTCCGGTTCCTGCATTTTGTTCATCTGCTTTATCCTTTTGAGTTGTGCAACCAGCTATCAGTGATATGCACAGAAGAATTGCAACAAACAGGTACATGAACTTTTTGACATTCATAACTGCACCTCCTAAAATTTTTGATTAACGGCCAATGCTTGATTTTTAGCCTATTTTAAAAGTATCACACGCCTTCTTTATAAAAAAGTAATCGGACATTAGATTTGGTATCATTTCTTAATGAGTTTTGCAAAAAGGTATCAAAATTTAAGCAATATAAAAAAATGATACCCATAAAAAAGAGCCCCATACTTCATAGGGGCTCTTTTTGCTATCATTCAAATTCGTATCTGAACCAGTTAAAGTCAGCGCAACCGCCATCTCTGATACTATTGTAGGAAAACAACCCTATTCTTGCACCCTTCCAGAATCCCCATGCCAGTTTGCAATCTCCGCCCAGTTCCATAAAATGTTGTCCGTCCAGGCTGAAGGCAAACCGCGTAGAGGAGGACAGGTCAAGGGTGCTTCTGAGCCAGACGGTATTGCCGGCAACTTTGGGGCCGTGATGGGTTATGCCGCCGGTGACCGCCTTTATGAAGTACCCATCTTCTCGCCTTTCAACGCCAATCCAGTTTTGCTGCGTACCACCCAGATAGGCCAGCCCTGCCTTCTGGCCCTCGGCCATGTATTCTATGCTGAGCTCTGTCGTTATTACGCCTTTTTCTCCCATCAACTTTTGAGTGATGGTATTTCTGGCTCGCAGTATATCATCGGCGTACATGGCTTTGATGCGGAAATATCCCGGCCGTTCGGTGAGTGACCAGTTTTCATCAACAGGGTTGTGGTTGAACTGCCACTGCAGCCCCAATTCGGGCTTGTCGAAGTCGTCCGACGTCTGAGGAAAGCTGATGGGATACTCGCCGCCTACATTGGGCTTTTGAAAAATGGTGACCGGTTCGCCTTCGGCTCCCATTATCGGCCAGTCATCTATCCATTTTACGGGCTGAAGATGGCACACCCTGCCCAAAATTCCCGCGCTCTGGAAGTGTATAAACCAGGTCTCTCCCGATTCCAATTCTACCAGCGCCCCTTGATGAGGGCCGTTTATGTTGGTTGAGCCCTGTTTGAGGACTACTCTCTTCTCATAGGGGCCGTATATGCTCCGGGAACGCAGCACCGTCTGCCAGCCCGTTTCCACGCCGCCCTCGGGAATGACCAGGTAGTAATAGCCGTTTCTCTTGTATATCTTGGTTCCCTCGGCTATCTTACCGACATACACCACTACGCCGTCGTCTAGAAGGGTCTTGCCATCAGGGCTCATTTTATGGATTATTATAGGGCCGGCGCCCACCGTGCTGTGGCCTAGATAGGCGTTGCCGTCATCATCCCAGAACGGGCAGGGGTCTTCCCAGCCCGACACCCGTTTGACCTCATGGAGAGGGCTCCAGGGCCCTGCCGGGTTGGTTGCGGTACTCATGTACAGCCCCTCGTCTGGCGTGCAAAAATACACATAAAACTTTCCATCGTGGTATCGGATAGAGGGAGCCCAGCTTCCCTTGCCATAGCCTTCCATGTCGTCATACCGTGGGTCAATGCCAAGGCGGCGATATATCTGACCTATGACCCTCCAGTTCACCAGGTCTTTAGAGTGAAGCACCTGCATGCCCATGTAGTGGAAATCTGAGCATACCATGTAAAAATCACTTCCCACCCTTATGACATCAGGGTCGGAATAATCGGCATTGAGCACGGGATTCCTGTAATATCCGTTTCCTAGGTCGCCCCATGGGCGGGGTTTAGCATGAAGGGTTTTGTCGGCCATGATTCTCTCTCCTCCGCTTTTTATTTTATTTTTTACTGGACATAGGCCTTCTTTGTAAGAAAATTTGTTTATAGCTTATTAAGGATAATATCTGCAGGTGGTGTAAAGTTAATGTACATTTCTGTTCTTACGGCAATGGATTGATCTTTTCCCACAGGACCTTCCATTTCGAGTTTCTGGGGAAGCCGGGAGCATCTTTATCGGCACTCCCATCCCAACCAGCTGCCATCATAGCCACTGCTATGAGCAGTGCCCCATTGCCCGGCAGATAGAGCGGCAGGTCGCTCCTGTCGCCTTGCTTGTTGTGCCCATTTGGAAGGTATGTGTTTTTAGGCGCATCCATCAGCAGAATATCTATCGCTTTTTCGGGCTGCCCCAGCCGTGTGGCAGTCATTGCCATTACCGGGAAGTCCCAGCCCCACATGCTTTCAAAGTCCCAGCTGCTCAGCACCCTGTCAAGGGTAGCGGCCATCACGTCCCTGTCCACCATTGAACCGGGCAGCATTCCCAGTGCACAAAGCATGGAGGGATGGTCGTGATTGAATCTGGTGAAGGTGTCGGGGCAATTCTCATGGGCAAGATATACGCCGTCCTTTTCAGGAAGCTTTGATAGCTTGGATATAATTTCTTCCCACTTTGGCTTAAGGGGAAGGCCCAGGCGCCTGCGCCACAATCCCGCTATCTTAAGGCCAAACCTCCAGTATTCCAGCTCAAAGGTTGGATTGAGGGCAATATGCGGGCTGTGGTTTTCCTGCGCCGGTATAAGGCCCGGCCCCAGGACATATCGGTCATTTTTTGCATCATATATGACATACGAGGCCATAAACTCGGCTGTTTTGAATACCAGCTCACAGTAACGTTCCAGGGTTTGGCGGTCAGGATGCGCCCTATAGCACAGCTCGGCGTACATTATGGGATGGGGTTGCTGCCATATGAGAAGGGGCCCGATTGGCGAAGGGCTGTCCAGGCCGTCATACGCTACCATCTTGGGCCACCTAGCTCCCCTGTATCCCTGTGAGGCAGCCAGCTCTTCAGCCTTGTCCATTATGGACATATACCACCACAGGCTTTTTTCCAGAAGCCTGGCGCGGTTCCACAGGGGGAAATGGGCTGCGTGCCAGTAGTGCATTTCAAGGTGGAATTTGCCGTACCAGCTGTTGCAGGTAAGCCCCGTTTCCTGAGGGGGCATGGAACCCGCGCACTGGATGGCAGTGAGGTACTGGGAAAGCACTATGCGCCTTTCGAGTTCAATTGCGCGTTCATCCTGGCTGTGAGCCAGTTCAATGGCACCGCCTTCCAGCCAGAAACTCTCCCAGTGCTTTTTGCTGGCTTCTTCTGCGGCTTCAAAGGTTAATTCTCTCTGGCGGATGGGTATGGGAGAAAACATACAGGTAAATTCGATGGTGTCGTTACTCGATGTATTTTCGAGGACAAACTTGTGCCTGGCCTGCCTTGATAGACGGGTTCCCTTGTTGAACGATATCCTTACGAAAATTCGTTCATCATCGATTATCCTGAGCAGGTCAACAGTGTTTTCATTGGCAAGAATAACCTTTGTATCGTGTTTGTTATCGCTTTCCCAGTCAGAAGCGTTTTTGGCAGGAGAGCCATACGGGAATCGAAACAGGATTTTAAGCTTCTTATCTTTTATAAGGGGAGATTGTGCTTTGACAGCGACGGCGTCGAGCTCGGGATGACAGCAGGTTTTCACCCAAACGGGATAACCGATTATGCAAAAACGGCTGGTGATGACGCCCTGCCATAGGTCAAGCTCTTGATGGATACTCCCCCTGTCAATTAAATGGACGGGTTTTTCACCTAGAGAAGAAAAGTCAAAGCCTATGTTGGCTAAATTGAGCCTGTGGGGGTTTTGCCTCAGATAGTTGAACAGCTCCTCTTGCCCCTCGGCAGACGTTGCATATCCTACTTCGCGGCCGTTTACAATAAACTTTTCCAGTTTAAGGTTATCTCTGAAAAAATTTTTGTTGTCGGCTGGCTTGAAGGAGTGCCAGCCCCATTGCGACTGTGTACAAAGGGGCGTATAGCTGTCATATATCTCTGTAAATGTCTGAAGCCCGGTTATGTCTACCGTAAATGCGAATTCGCCATTCCCCACCGATAAGGGAGACCAAGGGTCAATATCTTTGAGGACAGGGTTGTGCCTTCTCACCAGTTCATACCTGTCGATGTTCACTGACATGGCAATACACTTCCTTTTCTAAGCATATTTTCTTAATTTTGTAAATTACGTTTAGACGTTCAACTCCTTGTCCGATTTAACTGCTTTTGTGACCATGACATCACTTAGATGTTATCAAGACCTTTTATTCGATGTCAACTGTTATAGGCCTGGGAATCGTTTATCCTCTGTACACGCAATGCCGCTTTTACAAGTTAAAATTTTTGGTGTTGCATTTAATTTTACAACGAATCTCAATGCATTGTAGGAGCTTTTGCTATGGTCAACAACTTTACACAATAATCCCCACTTTTGTTCAAAGTGGGGATTATTTTATGCTTACGTTTTTGACGCACTGGTTGTCAAGTTTATCAACTTTTATTTTTTGGTAATGGCTAAATAATAGTGCTGTTTTGGCGGGGTGTTATAGGTGCCACTTTTGATGTGTTTTTTATACTATTTAGTAAGTATTTCTAGTTCGGCGCAATTCATTAGACTTTTAGTATTATTAAACAAGTCTGTTATGTTTAATAACCGCTGTAAACTTTAATCAGCCAGACTTTAAGGTACCTCTTTATAAACTTTACATAGTTTGTTTAGCAAGGGGAAGGTGGGTACCCATGCCCATTAGAGACTACATGAAAAATGCCAATCTAAAATTCAATGGTAAATTAAGGCCGAGGGCTGCTACCAATGGCATTGTACTACATCACGCCGCGGCTCAAAGAGCTACGCCGCAGCAAATACACGAATGGCATCTTCGGAGAGGATGGCTGGGTGCAGGATATAACGTTTACGTGCGCAAGGACGGCTCGGTGTGGGAACTGCGGCCGTTATGGGCTGTCGGGGCGCATGCTGAAGGGGTCAACTCCGAGAGTATCGGCGTATGTGCTGAAGGCATGTATCATCCTTTAAGCGGCCAGCCGTATGACAGGGAAATGCCCGCGGAGCAGTTTGATGCTCTGGTGAAGGTCGTAAAGGATTTGATGGAGGAATATCCTTATATTAAGTGGATCAAGGGCCATAACGAGGTGCCAGGATCTACTACTGCCTGTCCCGGCAGCTATTTTCCACTTAAGAAAATTGTTATAGCCGCAACCAATAGCCCTAATATTGAGGAGGTGGATGACATGAAGAAGGGAGACAGAGGACCGGCGGTTGAGAGGCTGCAAAGGCTTTTAATGGCATTAGGTTATCAGCTCCCTAAATACGGGATAGATGGAATTTTCGGTGCTGAAACTGAGGCTGCGGTAAATGCGTTTAAAAAGTCAGCCGGGTTGCCGCAGAACGGGATTGTGGATGTTACTATCATGATAGCCATGGCAGAGAGACTGTTGCAGAGTAAAGTCGCTCTGGAGCAGGAAAATGCCGCTTTGAGAAGCAGGATACAATTCTTGGAGGGTGAGCTGAAAAAGGCGTTTGAATCCACCAATGAGGCTGTGAAAAAATGTATGAAGGAGTTTGAGGAAAGGAACAAGAGATTTATTGAATTTTTCAGGCTGCTTAACCAGCTGATAAAAGAAGTAGGAGAATATCAAGGGAATGCCCTCTCCTACAAAAGCAGCTGAATTGCCTAAAAAAATGTGGTAAAATATGCTTGTGGGAGTAAAGGAGGGCCGTATGGTGGGGTTCAAATTTCTGCATTTGGCTGATGTTCATCTGGATACGCCTTTCCAGGCCAGGACGAAGGATATGCGCATGTTTTTGCGCCAGGCAATTCGTCAGGCTTTTCAAAGGGCAGTAGATTTAGCCATATCCGAAAAGGTGCACGCCCTACTCATTGCAGGGGACCTGTTTGATAACCAGACCTTGAGCTTTGCTACCGAGAAGTTTATAGTAGAACAGATGAAAAGGCTTTCTGAGGCCAAGATTCCAGTATTCTATGCGCCGGGCAACCACGATCCGGCCGGGGTGATGTACCGCAGAAGCTTGATTGAATGGCCCGACAACGTAAAGGTATTTAATGCCAGGCAGCCCGAAACCTGTCCTGTTTATGACAGGGATGGGCAGCTTGTGGCCTGGATCACGGGAGCCGGGCATGAAAGCCCTCGTGAAAAGGATAATATCATCAAAGATTTTCCGCGTGCCCGGGATACCGGCATACCCCATATAGGGCTTGTACATGCTTGGGTTACCGGTGCCAGGGGAGAAGAGGAGCATGACAGGTATGCTCCCTGTACTCTTGAGGATATGGCGGACAAGAATTATACATACTGGGCGCTGGGACATATTCACACCAGAGCACATCTTTCCGAGCAGCCGCTGGTGGTTTATCCCGGCAACCTGATGGGACGCCACCATGGCGAGGAGGGTTTAAAGGGTGTCTATGTAGTGGAGATAGGCGATACAGGGCGAGTTAAGGCTGAATTCTATCCTGTGGCGCCGGTGTGCTGGACCACATTTAAAGTGAATAACCTCTCTCAAGTGAGGACCCTGGCCGAGCTGCAGGAACATATGTACAGGGCGATTGCTGAGCAGGCTGAAAGGCATGGGCATGCTGATGGCCACCATGAGACCATAGCCAGGGTGCTGCTCGAAGGGCCGTGCTTTCTGTATAACCAGCTCCGCTCTCAAGGGACTCAAGGAAGCATTCAGGAGGAGAATATCCAGGTGCTGGAGGAGTATTTATCCGACGTCCTGGGTTTTAGATGTGTGGAAGTGGTGCTCGACGGCCTCACGCGCCCTGTGGTGCCCGATGATTACAGGGGGCAGCCTCATGTGCTGGGCGTTGCCCTGGATATTCTGGAGAAGGCCAGGACCGATCCACAGGTTTTGCTCAAATTAAAGCCGGAAGTATTGGCCGGATGCCCTGGTGGGGACGCCAGCGAAACCATTGCGTACCTCCAGGGGCTGCTTGAGGGGCTGGATTATGAGTTGGCGGCCCGGTTGCTGGGGGGAGAACTGACATGAGGTTTCAAAGGTTAAAGGCACAAGCCTTTGGGTGTTTAAAAGACTGGGAAAGTCCACCGCTGAAACCAGGGCTTATCTTGGTGTGCGGACGCAATGAATCGGGGAAAAGCACGCTTTTCAACCTTATAACCACGCTGTTTTACGGGTGGTATCCGGCAAACAGGGATGCAAATCCCTATGTGCCCTGGGGCGAGGCAGAAGCTGCCTGCGAAGGTGAGCTCCTGCTTGAAGAAGGGGAAGTCGTTACCGTAAGCCGCAGGCTGCGAAGCACTCCCATAGGGATGTTGATCCAAGAAGACGAGGTGGTCGAGATTAGAAACAGGACGCTGCCGTATGTAGAGGTTTTGCCGCGGGACGTCTTCAGGGAGGTCTATGCCATTGAGCTGCGCAATTTAAAGTTTCCGGAGCACAGCGCATGGGAGGCCATGCAGCAACAGCTGCTGGGAGGACAGTTCAGCTCTTTTCTCAGGCCGGTCAGCGAAGTGGTCAGGGAACTGGATGATGAGGCCAATCGTCTGTGGCGCCCTGACAGGAGGGGCAGGCCACGGGCCAGGGATATTGGGGAACGGCTGAAGGAACTTAGGGCTTCATTGGAAGAAGCCAGGGCAAGGGAAGAACGGCTGCGCCGTGCGCAAATGGAGCTGGTCGAGCGCCAGCGTATGCTTGAAAAGGATATCGCCAGAAAGGCCGAGTTGATGGCATATATAGACCGCTGCGAGCGATTGAATCCCGTGCGAAAAAAGCTCAAGCGAATACAGGAGCTTAAGGAGGCTTCGGCCTATGCGTCCGATTATGATGACCTGCCGCCTGACCCTGCACAGCGCCTTGAATATATTGACAGGCAGCTGGAGGATTTGAGGCTCCAAAGAGCAAGGCTGGAGGGAAAAAAGCGCCAGCTTGAAGGCGTGATCAAAGCCTGTACAGAACGGGATAAGGCGCTGCTCAATCATGCCGGGGAGATCAAGCTGTTGGTCAAGTCGTATGACCGGATAAAAGCCGACCAGGATGAGCTTAATAATATAGAGACGGATATAAAGAGCTGGGGTGAGCAGCTCAGGCGGCATGCCTCTGAAGTATTAGTGGGGGGATGGAAACCAGAGCTTGCGGAGATAGTAAATGCCGTTGATGCGGCTGCATTAAAGGCGGGGATAGACTCGTTCAGGCAGGCACGGGAGCAGTATCAGGAGCAGCTAAACAGGGTTGAGGCTTTAAGGGTAAGGCTGGGGCAAAGGCGCGGTGCCAGGTATGTGCCATGGCTCTCCGGGGCTTTTTCAATTATGGGGATGCTGGGGTTTATCCTATCTGGCGCATCGGCAATGAGATTTGTATCCGCCATTGTGATGGTGACAGGCGTGGTTTTGCTGCTGGCATGGTGGCTTTTTGGTGGCAGGACAGCGGAATACGGCGAGCTGGAGCTGGAGGAAAGGCGCCTTGCCCAGCTGCATGACAGGGTGAACGAGGAGCGCAGCCAGATTCAAAAGCTCATCAAAGGGGTTCCCCTTGCACTTCAAAGGCTTGAGAACCCCGACAGCACTTTGCTGGTCGACATAGGCAGGCTCAAGGAGTTGCTGGAGCGCATAAAGGAAAGCTCTCGAAGAAGGGATGTGCTTGTTGAGCGGATAAAGCAGAATGAGCACAGGGTCTTGAAGCTGCTTAAGGCATGCGGATTGGATAAAAATGGCGTGGAGAGCTTTAGACTGCTATGTGATAGCGAGCACCATGACGGCGATTCTAATGTGAGCGGTTCCAGGCTTTCATCTGCTAACACCTGCAGCGACTTTGGTGCGGGGAATTTTGGAGTTGTATATAGCGGCTACAGCCACGGTATCGACGTTGCCAGGCAGGGGGATGTGCTCAGCGCAATAGACCTTCTTGAGGTTGCGCTACAGGAGGCCGAAAGGCGCTATCAGGACGCACAAGCGGCGAAAAGCCAGATGGAGGACTTAGAGTCGGAACTGTCCAGGGTTAATGGGACGGTGGTGCAGCTTGAGCGGGAGAAAAACTACATATTAGGACGTTTAGAGGAGCTCCCCGGTGAGGACATAAATGCCAGGATTGATGGGCTCATGAAGGCTCGGGAGCTGGCCCGTCAGGCTGACAGCTTTTTGGAGGATTTAAGGCGGGATTATCCTGACCTGGACGATATACGGCAGCAGATTATGGAGCTTACCCAAAAAGATGAAGAGTGGATATTTGATGATGAGATGCTGGCACGGGCAAAGGCAGAGCGGGATCAGATAGAGCAGGAGTTGAATGCTTTAAATAGTGAGATAGGTACACTGAAGAAGGAGATCGAGCTTGGCATGGGGCAGGGGAACATGGACGAGATAGAAGGCGAGATTGCTGTGCTTGAATGGGAATTGAAAAAAATAGTCCGTCAGAGGGATCGAATTCTCTTGCTCAAGAATCTGATTCTGGAGGCCGAAAAGCGCTTCCGCGAAGAACACCAGCCCGATGTCTTAAAGAAGGCCGGCAGGTATCTTTCCATCATTACGGATGGCAGATACACCCGTTTGTTTACAAAAGAGGGGCAGCAGGCTGGCCTGCTTGTGAAATGTGGCTACAGCGATGAGCTGATAGAGGTTGGAGAGGGCTTTTTGAGCCGGGGTACACTGGAGCAGATCTATCTTTCGCTGCGCTTGGCTTTTATAGAGCATCTGGACCCGGGAGGAAGGTCAATGCCGGTATTTCTTGACGAGGTGTTTGTCAACTGGGATGGTTTCCGCCTGGATAATGGTTTTGGCTTGCTCAAGGAGCTGGCACAGCAGCGCCAGGTTTTCATATTCACATGCCACGATTGGCTGGTAGAGAGGCTGGTTGGCAAACTGGATGTACAGGTAGTGGAGCTGCAGATTTGAGAAGTGCAGCGGTAAATTGTCTTGCAGGCGTGACAAAATATCGTGAGAAAAAGCATACATAAGCGTTACTTTATCAAGCTGTACTTAAGAAGATTAAGTTTGCAGCAAAATAATATATTGATTTTAGTGTAAAAAGTAAAATTTACATAAAAATACAGGAGGTGTGTTTTATGGATTTTTTGCAGCTTGCAAAGAACAGGTATTCGTGCCGCAGCTATAAGAAGGTGCCGGTGGAAAAGGAAAAGCTTGAACAGGTACTTGAGGCAGGGAGGATAGCGCCTTCGGCCTGTAATCTGCAGCCCTTCTATTTTGTCGTGGTTACCGATGAGGATTTAAAACAAAAGGTGGCTTCAAGTTACAGGGGGCAATGGATCAAAGATGCTCCGGCAATCATTGTGGCCTGTGGTGATCACAGCAAGTCATGGAAGCGGGCCGACGGCAAGGACCACTGCGATATCGACGTGGCCATCGCGGTTGACCACATGACCCTGGCGGCAGCAGAGCTGGGGCTGGGTACGTGCTGGGTGTGTGCTTTTGATGCCGCAAAGTGCCGCGAGGTTCTCAATCTACCCGCACATATTGAGCCGGTGGTTCTCCTGCCAATAGGTTATCCTGCCGATAAGGGGAATCCCGATAGGCATCAGGCCCAGCGCAAGAAGCTTGATGACATAGTGCGCTGGAATGGTTTTCAGGGAGCCTGATAACGAGATAAGGCTCCCTGTATTTTTCCCGCTCCTCAAAGATTGTAACTGCAGATACCGATTTTTGTATCTGTTTGCTGTATAATAGACGCGTGAAAATGGAATGAGGGGGGTAAATGGCAAGGGTTTGACAGGCGCTGTCTCAGGCATTCTTTGCTGTGCTGTTTTTTGAGCTTGCTGCGTCAGGCAGAATTCAGCTGTGGATGGGCATATTTCTTTTAACCGTGGTTTTGGCGGCGTTTTTTGGGAGATTTTACTGTGGATGGATATGTCCCGTAAATACTCTTATGAATCTTGTAACCAGGGTTAAACGCAGGTTGCGCATCAAGGATTTGGCTGTGCCGGAGTCTATGAAGAAGCCGGTTTATCGCTATGCGGCTCTTTTGGCTTTTATTTCTTATGTTTGTATTCGTAATGTCAAGTGGCAAAAATTGTTTATTTAGCGTGCCATAGGCTTAATTTTAAAGATATCAAAGAAAGGAGATGGATAGAGATCCAAAAGATGGAATGCTGTAAGTACATACAAAAGGAGTAAATTTTATGGTTGAGAAAAAATTTGTGTTTCAACAGGTGGACGATAGGGTTATAGAAAGAATAGTGGGTGATGAGAATGTGAACGTAAACCATATGATACTTAAAAAGGGTGATGCTCTGCCACAGCACTATTCAAATTCCAACATGTACATGATTGTGGTGAGGGGGAATATTACGCTGTAGTTGGACGATCAATAGCCGCATGTTTACCCTGCAGGGACCATAGTGAATATTCCGTATAATACGAAGATGAACGTGTACAACCAGCATGATGACGTGCTGGAGTTCTTCGTGGTGAAGGCACCTAGTCCAAGGTTTTACGGCAAGCAGTGAAGTTTTTTGATCTAAAAGCTTGTACTGCATGCTGAAATATACAAATAACGATTTTGATGAAGGGAGAGGATTTTGAATGAAAGCACATGTCGATAAGGATACATGCATCGGTTGCGGACTTTGCGCGGATATATGCCCTGAGGTTTTCAGCATGGACGATGACGGACTGGCCGTGGCTATAGATGCTGATATACCCGAGGATGCTCTCGACAGCGCAAAGGACGCTGAACAGCAGTGCCCAAGCGGAGCTATAAGCATCGAGTAGGGGGAAGAGCGTTCTCAATGGGCAAGCAGTGACTACTGATCATCGCAAGTGCCTCTCATTGATTCAAACGTATAGAGGAGTATGCCGTTTTAAAAGAAAAAGAGCAGGTATGTCTGCTTTTGAGGGCTTTTTGTCCTTTGTATGGTCGGTGTAAGGGAGCCTGTTAGGCGCTACGTTACTCAATAAAATGTGGTGCTAACACAAAATGTGTATTTTAAGTGAGAGCAAGATTATAAAAAGAGGGCTGCGTTGGGATTTGATTTCCGATGTAGCCCTCTTTTTGTATCAAAACTGTGCATTAATGATGATTAAGCTATGTGCCAAAGCTTATGCACCAGAGGCTATATACAGTCTGATCAAAAGGTGATCTAGTTTATGATATTTTTGTAGGGTGGGAGATGGGACTATACCTGTTCGCCTCAGTATGGGCAGGACCCTTCACGAGGTCAGCGCGACTATAAAGGCCAGTTATTAGGTCTTTTACCATGTAAGGTATCATCATGGTTACGCTGCCGTAAAGGGTAGCGATTTGCCGAGATAAAAGTTATATATCGCATAAAAATATGGAATCCCTATGGCGTATGTTATCATTCTTTCTCCTCCTCATTGATAATTTAAATATACCTTTGTAAGTTTCAATGGCTTTATAAACCAAAAAGTCACAATTATAAACCCAAATCAAATACGAAAGTTTACAATTGTTTTGTCGGGACAGAATTTATTTTTTGGTTTTTTTCTCATATATTGCCCGATCAAAGAAGGAATCGGTAAAATAATGTAGAATTAAAAATAAAACGGACTTTTTAAGCAATTGTATTGTCGAATACAGATGTAAAACCACAGTTATTTCAATTTGATTAAATTTAAATATGGGTAAATTGTCCCAGCTACCGCTTGTTGGGGATGGGGCTGCTTAAACGGCGGATTATAAATACCCCAACCATGTCGGTTTCTTAAAGTTAAAAAATGGTTTAGGGGTGCAAGAGCTTATGAGGATAAAGCTTACTTTTGTTTCCGACAAAAACATCGTTATACCGCTACAGTATAACTATCTTGTACAGGCTATGATATACAACAATATCTCTCGAGAACTTTCGGATTTTCTCCATGACCAGGGGTTTGTCATAAACGGCAGGCAGTTTAAACTGTTTACCTTTTCTCGACTGCAGGGGCGTTTCAAGATAAGTGGCAGTAAGATCGAGTTTACGCCCCCCGTCAGTCTTATTGTGGCTTCACCGGTTGAAAGGTTCCTCCGCGAGCTGGCGGAGGGCATGCTAAGAAATGATAACCTGAACATATGTGGGCAGAGACTGATGCTTACCAGTGTAGCGGTATTCCAGGGGTTTGAGGATGTGGATTTCAGCGAAGAGGTAACCATAAAGATGCTCTCACCCGTTGTGGCTTATAACACCGTTAGAAAGAGCGGTGGCTCGCGAACCATCTATTTTTCACCATGGGATGAGTGGTTTTCCGAGCTTATAAGGATAAACCTTGAGCGGAAATATCAGCTTATATACGGTCAAAAGCTGCAGGACGGCGATATCAGGATAGAGCCCTTGGGGCCAAAGGATGACCGATACTGTAAGGTGCTTGAATACAAGAACACGGTTATAAAGGGCTGGAACGGCATATACAAGCTGAAGGGAGACAGGCGGCTTATAAAGGTTGCCTATGAGGCCGGACTGGGCAGCAAAAACTCTCAGGGCTTTGGTTGCTTTGAGGTCATAGAGGGGTTGAGAAGGTGAGAGTACTTCGGGAAAATTTTTGCAAAAAATTTTTGAGGAAAAATTTTATGAGACAAATATAGTGTCTATTTATGTGGTATAATAGTTGTAAAAGATGCAATATGAAATTTTTAGCTAAATCAGTAAATGATTTAGATTTTTAGTAGTATAATACTTGGTTGCCGACGAAAAAAGGAATATTTACCGGTGTCTTTTTATAAGGATTATCCGATTGGGTAACAAGGGGGGGAAGGACCATGCTTGCGGCAGTAAAGGAGATAGGTCGATTAAGGATTGAACAACGCGGGCTGAGTCATTTGGAGGTTCTTGTGGAGGACCCTAATTCTACCGGCAATTATGGAAAGGTTATAGCCATCGTTTTAGAAGAGGTTAACGATGACGAATGGAATTTTAAAGGGATTGAGCTTGAGGACTATGATGAGACAAAGATAATGAAATATTTATACAGAAGTGGTGCTGCCAATGGTGCAGACCTTACTCCAACAGCTAAATTGAGCGGAAAGCCTGAAGGAACTTTTGATAGAAAGATACTTGGCTGGTTCAATATACTTGATGAAAGAGGTTTACAGATCTCTCAACAGGATAAAGTATTTTTAAGTCAGGTCAGGAAACAATTAGACTTAAATGCCAATTACATAAAGAAAGAAATCTTAAGGATAAGAGATGAGACGCCAAATAAAATAGGGATATTGGTCACTCTAAAGTTTCGACAGAATGACCAAGTACGATATGTCGGAGATTTTCCCATCTTTACAACACTCCTTATGTATCAGGTCGATAAGAAGAATGAAAAATGTGCGGCAAAAGATAAGGTGTGTTCGATATGCGGTGCAAAAAAGGATTTGGTGATTGGCAATTTAGATACATATGCATTTTATACTCTGGATAAAATCGGTTATATAACTGGTGGGTTTAGAGAAAACGACGCATGGAAGAACTTTCCTGTATGTAGGGAATGTAAGCTGGCACTGGACGAAGGGAAAAAATACATCGAAAAGCACTTGACTTTTAGATTCTGTGGGATAGAGTATAATCTTATTCCTAAATTCATTGTAGGGGCCGAAATGATTCCTGATGAGATTCTTGATATATTTGCTAACACTTCCAAGTTGGTTTCGCTGAAACAAGAAGTAATAGACAGGATTACAACCGATGAAGACGATATATTGTATTATCTTAAAGATATCAAAGATGTCATAGCGTTAAATTTCCTTTTTCTCAAGAAGATAAACGCTGCTGAAAGAATCCTTCTATTGATAGAAGACGTATTTCCGTCCCGCCTTCGTAGGATATTTGACGCAAAATATAAAACTGATGAGATTTTTGCAAGCAAGTTCACATTCGGTTCAATAAGGAGCTTCTTCTCCAAGTCTGATCCAAACAAGAGAGATTATGACTTGGATGGGTATTTCCTTGATGTTGTAGACAGGGTGTTTAAGGATAGGCCGGTCAGTTATCATTTCTTGCTCCAGTTCATCATGAAGAAAGTCAGGCATGAATTTGTAAACGATGGCTACTTTTATCAGGCTGTCAGGGATGGTCTGATGACGATATATTTCTTGCAAAAATTAGGATTGATAGAAATGGAGGAGGAGGTCATGGAAGAGAGGGTTTTTGATGGATTGTTTAAGAAATATGGCCCTGCGTTTGAGACGCCTTTGAAAAGAGGCCTGTTTCTCCTGGGAGCCCTTACCGAACTGTTGCTCAGGAAGCAGTACAAGGAAAGAGGAGCAAAGCCGTTTATGAAAAACTTGAAGAGCCTGAAGATGAACGAAAGCGATTTTAAAGGGCTCTTGCCGAAGGTGCAAAACAAGCTGGAGGAATACAATGCCTTTGATAAAGGCAAGAGAATTCTGGCAAGGGAAGCGGCCAACTATATATTGCTTGCTCAGGACAAATGGCAGATGCCGGTTGATGAGCTCAATTTCTATTTTGCAGCTGGTATGAACATGGTGGATGAAGTGGCCAAGATAATTTATCCAGATGAAAAGCCTGAGGAAATTCAAATTCAAGAATAAAACAAGAATAAAAAATGAAACGATGAGGAGGTATGCAATATGTCGACCATAAAAAATAGGTCTGAGATACTTTTCCTTTATGATGTGACCGATGCCAATCCCAATGGGGACCCGGTGGATGAAAACAAGCCTAGAATAGATGAGGAGACAGGGGTCAACATAGTCACAGATGTAAGGCTGAAGAGGACTGTGAGGGATTACCTGCATTATTATAAAGGTCTGGACGTGTTTGTGCTGGAGATACGAGATACCGATGGGAATTTAAAGACCAAAGAGGAGAGATTGGCTGATTTTAAAGACAATGAAGATATTGTAAAGAAGTGTATTGATGTAAGGCTTTTTGGGGCGACCACTGCGGTTAAAGGCAAGACTATGACCTTGACGGGGCCGGTGCAGTTCAAATACGGCAGGTCGTTGCACAGGGTGAATGTGGTATACGTCAAAGGGACCACTGTAATGCCTTCTCAGCAGGACAAAAAACAGGGTACGTTTACAGAGAAGTACATACTTCCCTACTCACTGATAGCTTTCTATGGCATTGTCAATGAAAATGTAGCAGCAAGCCAGGGGATTGATTTAACAGAGCAGGATATTTTGTACCTTCTGGAAGGATTGTGGAACGGTACTAAAAATCTTATATCCACTTCAAAGGCCGGTCAGATGCCCAGGCTGCTGATTCAGGTTGTATACAAAGAAAAGAATTTCCATATGGGTGAGCTGGACAAGAGGATAAAGTTTGTGAGCGACAAAAACGACGAAGAGATCAGGGATATAAAAGATGGTAAACTGGATATTACTGAGCTGGTAAATGCTTTGAATGTTCACAAAGATGCCATTGAAAGGATAAACTATAAGGTGGATGAGCGTGTGGTTTTGATGTTAAATGGAGGGGAAGTATCTATACAAGACGCATTAGCAGGATTTAATTCGAATGAACTTTTGTTTTGAGGGGTATGGGACATGAAGGCGTTGGTCTTTGATATATACGGGGATTTCGGGCATTTTAAAAAGTTCTATACTACATCGTCCCCCCTCACCTTTTCTTTTCCTCCACCGCCTACTGTGCGGGGAATGTTGGGAGCTATAGCTGGGGTGGATAAGAGCGAGTATTTAAACGTCTTTTCCCATAAAGAATGCAGAATTGCTATAAGGATTCTTTCACCCATCAAAAAGATTAGGATGGGTATAAACCATATAAATACCAAAGGGAATTACTGGATTCCTGTTAAAAAGGGAACCCATGAAGCGCGTACCCAGATAAGGACCGAGTTTTTGAAAAATCCGGCTTACAGGATATATGTGTGTCACAAGGATGAGGGTGTTTTTGGTAGATTAGTGGAGAATGTAATGGAACATAAGACTGTTTATACTCTTTCAATGGGCTTGAGTGAACTATTGGCCAATTTCCGATATGTAGGATTGTGGGAAGTGAGGGAATGCGGCAATGGTGAGGGGGAAATCGCCACTGTAATACCTATGAGCGCTGTTGAAGAATATGGCATACGTTTTGAAGAAGGTAAGAAGTATTTCAAAGAAAAGATATCCGTGAATATGAATCAGGATCGCGTAGTAGAACGCTATGAAGACGTCATATTTGAGGCGCAGGGTAAATCCATTTATGCCCGAACCAAGGTATACTGGGAGGTTGAAAATGGAGAGCGCATTGTATTTTTCTGAATTGTATTCTCATCCAGGGAAGGCTCTGGAGGAACATCTTATTAATGTCGCGGACATTGCGATACAGAATTTAAATCAGGCACCTGATGATATTTTCAAACGCCATGGCAAAGATGTTTTATCGAGGTTAGTTAAGGTTTGTGCTCTATGTCACGATATCGGTAAGGCCACATCATATTTTCAGGAGTATCTGTTTGCGCCTGACAGCGTAAAGGATAAGTTGAAAGTCAAGGAAGAGACCCATCATGGGTTTTTATCAGCTATCGCGGCCTATTTTGCTACAAAGGCTGAATTTGAAGGAGTGGATGCGTTAAAAGGCGAGGAGAGGGAACTTTTGCCTTTCATCGCCTTTTTAGTTGTTCGCAGGCACCATGGCAATTTTAGGGATGTGCTGGATGAAGTAATATGGAAGGAAAGGGAAAGAGGCGTTTTATTGGCCCAGGTGGAAAGCATAGATGAAACAAAACTGTCCGTAATCAATGAAAAGCTACGCCGTGCAGGTTTAAACGTAGATATAACCAACGCTCACCTTAAAGAATGGGTCCTTGCCTTTCCAGATGAGCTTAGGCGACTGAGAATGAGGTTGCGAAAGCTTGAACGGATGAAGGATATTGAGCCGTATATTCTCACCAATTTCCTGTTTTCATTGTTAATAGATGCTGATAAGAGCGAGGTTACAGTGGGAAAAACTGTGGAGCGGGCAAATGCTGATTTGGATCGTCATGTTGTGGATAATTACAAAGCAACTATGGGTATAAGAGATAGCTGGTTTAATAGTTTAAGGCAAAAAGCATACGATGAAGTTTTGTCTACGCCGGTAGATTTAAATGCTAAAGTTATGTCAATCAATCTTCCCACTGGCTTAGGGAAAACTTTGACATCGCTAGCGTTTGCCTTGAAGTTGAGAAAACAGATACAATCTACAAAGGGTTTTACTCCCCGGATTATATATTCACTTCCGTTTTTAAGTATTATCGAACAAAATGCCGAGCAGTTTGAAAAAGTGTTGGTTGCCAATGGGTTTGATGTCGATACCAGCTTATTGTTAAAGCACCACCATCTTTCGGAAGTGTATTACAGAAAAGGGCAGGAAGAATTTGAGACGGATGATGCTAAAATTCTGATAGAGGGTTGGAATGCGGAAATAGTGGTTACCACGTTTGTACAGCTTTTTCATACATTGCTTTCAAACAAAAATCACGACCTGCGTAAATTCCACCGGTTAAGCGGAAGCATAATTATACTGGACGAGGTGCAGTCTATCCCTACTCATTACTGGTTGCTCATTGGGGAGCTCTTTAAGAAGTTAACACAGGAGCTTGATGCGTATATAATCTTCGTAACCGCAACCGAGCCGCTAATTTTTTCCCGCGACGAGATTACTCCTTTGGTAAACAGGGAATTCTATTTCAACAGCATGGGGAGGGTAACCATTACACCGCAGCTTAAGACTAGCTTAACTCTGGAAGAGTTTGCTGAAAAGCTTGAAATACAAGATGAGAAGAGCTATTTGTTTATCTTAAATACCATAAAATCGGCTAAGGCCTTTTATGAGCTCTTAAAGCAAAAAACGGGGGAAGAGGTTGTTTATCTTTCGACCCATGTGGTTCCTTATGAAAGGCTTGAGCGGATAAAGCTCATGAAAGATAAAAAGGTCAGGCTTGCTGTTACCACGCAAGTAGTAGAGGCAGGAGTGGATATCGATTTTGATGTGGTGTATAGAGATCTGGCGCCGCTTGACTCCATAAATCAGGCGGCCGGTCGCTGTAATCGCAATTGGACAAGCAAGGGAGAAGTTATAGTTGTTTCATTGAGGGATGAAAAGAGGCTGTATGCCTCCTATATTTACGATTCAGTGCTTCTGGATATAACCAGGGGCATATTAAGCGATAGAGAAACTATTGAGGAAAAGGAATTTTTGCGGATAATCGAGGAGTATTATGCTCAGGTGCAGGCTAGAAAATCCAGCGATGTCTCCAGGGAACTTCTAACGGCAGTCTATAAGATGAAGTATGAAAGTGTGGATGGCAGCACATGTATCGCAGATTTCAAGTTAATTGAAGAGGATTATCCCAAAATTGACGTATTTGTTGAGCTAAACGATGAGGCAAAACAGGTTTGGCAAAGATACGTCGAAATAAAAGAGATAAACGACTTGTTTGAAAGAAGGTTACAATTTAGCCGTATAAAATCAAACTTTTACAAATATACTATTTCGGTTCCACTGAAGATTGACAATCTCCCTCCTGAAGTAGCCGGTTTTAGGTATGTTGCTAATAACAACTTGGACGAGTACTATGATAAAAATACCGGTTTTATAACCCAAGGGGTGACGGCACTGTGGTAGCCATAACGGGCACTTTGGTACAGAGCTATGGCATATGTAAGCGCCAGACATGGCTTATGGCTCATCAGATAATCCCTGATCAGGAACATCCGTATATAGAGATAGGCCGGCTGCTTGACCAGGAAACATACAGCAGGGATAAGAAGAAGATCAACTTTGAAAACGTCGTGTTGGATATCATAAGGTCGGATGAAGGAGATATAGTAGTCGGGGAGGTCAAAAAGAGCTCAAAGGCCCAGGAAAGCGCGAGACTGCAGCTCGCCTTTTACCTATATAAGTTAAAACAAAGCGGTGTAGATGCCAAGGGGCTTTTGCTATTTCCTGAAGAGAGAAAAAGAATACCTGTGGAGCTTACTCCTGATTTGGAAAACGAGTTGGAGAGTATCTTCAAGGGAATTAATGCGGTGGTATTGAGAGATACGCCACCGCCGCCTGAGAAAATTGGTTATTGCAAAAATTGTGGATACAGGGAGTTTTGTTGGTCATGAAAAAGGCGATTTACATATTTTCAAGTGGTGAGCTAAAGAGGAAAGATAACACCATTTACTTTGAAAACGAAGAAGGGAAAAAGTTTATACCAGTTGAAAACACTGGTGAAATATATGTGTTTGGCGAGGTGGATATAAACAAGCGGTTTCTTGAGTTTTTAACACAGGCTGAAATAATAATGCATTTTTTCAATCGTTATGGATACTATGTGGGCACCTTTTATCCCAGAGAGCATCTCAATTCGGGGTATATGATATTGAAGCAGGCCGAGCATTATCTCGATTTCGAAAAGAGATTTAGGATAGCTGCGGAGTTTGTCACTGGTGCGTCAAGAAATATTCAGCAGGTTCTCAGGTATTACATAAACAGAGGCAAGAGCCTGGAAGAGATAGAACAGGCCATAAAGAGGTTGGAAGATAGGATTGGCTGTTGCACAGATATTGAAGAGCTTATGGCTATTGAAGGCAACATAAGAGATCATTATTATAAAGCATTTGATTTAATTCTGGGGAAAGCGGAGTTTGCTTTCGAACAGCGCACAAAAAGGCCACCTCAAAATTATTTGAATACCCTCATAAGTTTTGGGAACTCGCTATTGTATACTATTATACTGAGTGAGATTTATAAAACCCATCTTGACCCGCGCATCGGATTTTTGCATGCCACTAATTTCAGGAGGTTTACACTAAATTTGGATGTAGCCGAAATATTTAAACCCATAATTGTTGATAGGGTTATTTTTACCTTAATAGGTAAAAACATGATAACCAAGGACCACTTTGAAAAAAGTACGGAAGGCCTACTTCTTAAAGAAAAAGCACAGAAAACCTTTGTAGAGGAGATGGAGAATAAGCTTAAGACCACGTTCAATCACAGACATCTGGGGAGAAATGTGTCTTACAGGCGGCTTATAAGGCTTGAATTGTATAAGCTGGAAAAGCATTTGATTGGAGAGGAGGAGTACAAGGCCTTTGTTGCAAGGTGGTAAATATTGTAGATTTATATATATTTTGGTATATAGGTGATATTGATGTTCTTGATTTTAGTTTATGATGTAGGAGAAAAAAGAGTTGGAAAAGTACTCAAAATTTGCAGAAAATATTTAAACTGGGTACAGAACTCGGTGTTTGAAGGAGAGATATCGGATGCAAATTTCAAAAAATTGAAGTTTGAACTTAAAAAAGCTATAGTTGAGGAGGAAGATTCTGTTATTTTTTATATATTAAGAACGACTAAATATTCTGAACGCCAGATTATGGGGATAAAGAAGGGTGGGGATGATATTTTTATATGACAATGGATCCCCGTTGGTGGCATTGAATTTATTTACAAAGAATAAAGTGAAGATAATGTTTTTTATATAACACTGGACTTGTTTAGTCAATAAATGCGCATGAGTTTGAAATAGGAAAGATTAAAATTGTCGTCGACCTCCAATAGCGTAAAAACCCCTGGAGATCGACGACAATTTTTTTGCTTCAATTTTCACCAAAACCTTTATTTTCTAGGGAAAGAGTGGTATAATTAACTCAAAGTCGAAGGTGATAATGTTTTTACAAAAAATAACAAACCCTTATTATAAGCGGATTGTAATTGGTTTTTAGTCTACCTATGAGGGATTGAAACATTCTATCCCGAGATACAAAACACCGTCCTCGGGATAGTTTTTAGTCTACCTATGAGGGATTGAAACCCTTACCTGCTGTATCCTCAACCTTTTCACGCAAACGTTTTTAGTCTACCTATGAGGGATTGAAACTTGCTCGTTTCTACGCATCTGGCATCGTTTCTACTTCGTTTTTAGTCTACCTATGAGGGATTGAAACGCCTCCCCGTAACGGTTAATAAGGCAACGGGTAAACGTTTTTAGTCTACCTATGAGGGATTGAAACTCCCTCCTAAACGCATTATTCCTATACCTTGCAAATAGTTTTTAGTCTACCTATGAGGGATTGAAACACGTCTGTTTATTTTGACGGCGTTCTATTTGAACAAAGTTTTTAGTCTACCTATGAGGGATTGAAACGATGTACAGCAGAATACGCAATATGCATATCAGATAAAGTTTTTAGTCTACCTATGAGGGATTGAAACGTGGCTTTGTTGCCTTTCTCAATTTTCACATTTCTAAGTTTTTAGTCTACCTATGAGGGATTGAAACCAAGTATTATTGTTACACATCATGGTACAAAAGAAAGTTTTTAGTCTACCTATGAGGGATTGAAACTCTAATTGCACTTTGGAACCTTGGATTAAGGTTGTGTTTTTAGTCTACCTATGAGGGATTGAAACTATCATTACACCGCTGCACGTAACTGCACAATTCCAGTTTTTAGTCTACCTATGAGGGATTGAAACTAGCAGGACTTGCAGCTGCAGCAGTAGCAGTATATTAGTTTTTAGTCTACCTATGAGGGATTGAAACTGCTCTCAGCCTCCTTGGTGTTTTTCCTCATCGCTTGCGTTTTTAGTCTACCTATGAGGGATTGAAACTTCCATATTTCCTAATTAGGTTTACAAATGAATCCCAGTTTTTAGTCTACCTATGAGGGATTGAAACAGGGCCTGCACTCTATCTTGACTAGTGGTACTTGTGCGTTTTTAGTCTACCTATGAGGGATTGAAACTAAACCTGATGATTTTGAGCTTGTTCTATATCCTAGTTTTTAGTCTACCTATGAGGGATTGAAACCCTTCCCAGCCTATGAGCAAACGGGCATACAGGCCCGGTTTTTAGTCTACCTATGAGGGATTGAAACTAAGCTCCTCGGGTTCCCCCCATACGCTCAAAGCTGCGTTTTTAGTCTACCTATGAGGGATTGAAACACTTCTCGTAACAACCCCACTTTGATACCCCAACCGCGTTTTTAGTCTACCTATGAGGGATTGAAACCGATATCTCAAATCCGGCTGGAACACGATAGAATTTTAGTTTTTAGTCTACCTATGAGGGATTGAAACTTTTTAAGGCGCTTTTGTTAAAGGGACATATAAAAATAAGTTTTTAGTCTACCTATGAGGGATTGAAACAACTGGGCAGCGCTCTTTTGCCCCTTTTTGAATGTTGTTTTTAGTCTACCTATGAGGGATTGAAACCAAATAGTAGCAATGTAAGCGTCAAATAGAGCACACCTAAAAATTTGCAAGCAAATGTGAGATAATTCCTCCATAGAAATGATAAGGAGGGATTGTCTATGACGCATACAGAACGTAGGCAGCAATAGAAAGCTAGGATTGAAGCCTACAGAGCCAGCGGCTTAAGTGCGAAGGAATTTTGCAAACAGCACAACATAAGCGAAAAACAGCTGTACTATTGGCTAAGAAAAGAATCTCCAAAAGAACAAACTGATAATACAGTGCAATGGTTATCTGTTAGTTTAAGTGGCCAAGAAGACACATCTGGATGCGACTTTTTAACCGTAAAAGTAGGTCCTGTTGTAATTGAGGTAAGACAGGGTTTTAATGAGAAACTGCTGCTGGATGTAGTAAAGGTGTTGAGTACTCTATGTTAGGGCTGGCTTGTACTCAAAAGGTTTATCTTGCATGCGGGAGTACCGACATGCGGAAATCAATAGATTCCTTGGCAGCTATCGTACAGCAAAGCTTTGCATTGGATCCTTTTGGGGCAGCCTTGTTCGTGTTCTGTAATAAGAGCAGGGACAAGATAAAGATATTGCAGTGGGACCACAATGGATTCTGGCTTTACTACAAAAGGCTGGAGAAAGGGAAGTTTGATTGGTCGAAGGGAGGTACCGGTACAGCAGAGATAGCATAAGGGAGCTGAGATGGTTACTGGATGGATTATCGCTGGAGCAGAGAAGTGCTCATAAAAAAGTCATTGTGAATACGGTAATATAAAGAATTTTTAAAAATTTTTTGAAGAATTGAAGGTTTTTAGCATTTGATGTCGAATACAATAAATATTATGGGAAATACATCAACTGCTGCAGTTACAATTGAAGAGTTAATGAAAGAGAACAGCCTTTTAAAGCAGGAGATAGAGGAGCTTAAAGCGAAATTGAGGTGGTTTGAGGAGCAGTTTCGCTTAAGTCGGCAAAAGATGTACGGGCGTTCGAGCGAGAAGACGAATTCGGGGGAGGGGGAACAGCTCAGCTTTTTCAATGAAGCGGAGAAGGAATCGAACGCAGAAGCTGCCGAGCCTGCTATAGAGGAGATAACATACAAGCGCCGTAAGAGGAAGGGATACAGAGAAGAGAACATAAAGGACCTTCCTCTTGAGGTGATAGAGTACCGTTTACCAGAAGAAGAACAGATATGCCATGTTGTGGTGGTAAGCTTCATGAGATGAGCACAGAGGTGAGGGAAGAGCTAAAGATTATACCTGCCAAGGTAAGCATAGTGAAGCATGTACGCTATGTATATGCCTGCCGCAATTGTGAGCAAAATGAAGTGAGCACGCCCATAGTAACAGCAACAATGCCTAAAGCTGCACTTCCTGGGAGCATTGCCTCACCATCTGCTATTGCGTATGTAATGACACAGAAGTTTGTGGAAGGGATGCCGCGTTACAGGCAGGAACAGCAGTGGGAACGAATGGGGATAGAGCTATCAAGGCAGACGATGGCTAATTGGATGGTACAGGGGTCAGAGAGGTGGTTGAGGCCTGTATATGAGAGGATGAGGGAACATCTAATTAAGAGGGATATACTGCATGCAGACGAGACGACGTTGCAGGTATTACACGAGCCAGGACGGGCAGCTGACACTGTATCATACATGTGGCTTTATCGTACAGGCAGGGATGGTCCGGCAATAGTGCTTTATGATTATCAGACGACGAGGGCAGGGAGGCATGCGAAGAAGTTTTTAGAGGGATTCAAAGGATACCTGCATGTAGATGGATATGAAGGCTACAAGGGTATACCTGATGTAATATTGGTTGGATGCTGGGCACATGCGAGAAGGAAGTTTGATGAAGCATTAAAGGCGATACCTGAGACGAGTGAAGGTATAGCAAGCGTGGCAAAGGAGGGGCTTGATTACTGCAATAAGCTGTTTGCAATTGAGCGGGAGCTTCGAGATGTTACACCCGAGAAGAGGTATGAAGAGCGGCTGAAGCGGAGTAAGCCGATACTGGATGAGTTTTATTCGTGTTTAAAATACCATATGTCGAGGGTACTGCCTAAGAGCGTGTTAGGTGGGGCTATTAGGTATTGCCTAAACCAGTGGGATAAGCTTACAGCATTTTTATTGGATGGTAGGCTGGAGATAGATAACAATATAAGCGAGAGGTCAATAAAGCCGTTTGTGATAGGGAGGAAGAACTGGCTATTTAGCAATACGCCGAAGGGTGCAAGAGCCAGCGCGACGATCTACAGTATAGTTGAGACTGCCAAGGAGAATGGGTTAAATCCTTTTGAGTATCTGAAGTATTTGTTTGAAAAGCTACCGAATATGGATGTAGAGGATAAGGAAGCGATGGATGAGGTTTTACCATGGTTAACCAGCTTGCTAGTCTGTTGCAGGGTGAAATAAAGATATGAAATCTCCGCCTTACATAAGGTGGGTATTATTTTACGCTTATGTAGCAATGTGGTTACTTTCCCCGAAGGTACTGTTTTTAGTCTACCTATGAGGGATTGAAACGCGGAAGAGCTTAACCAGCTCACAGAGGCCGGCGTCAGTTTTTAGTCTACCTATGAAGGGATTGAAATTCTGGCTATATCTAAGCCTGGATCGGGAGTAGCATAATTTTCAGTCTATCTCTAAAGAATCAACACTCCATATATGTATTTTTTCTAGCTATAGCAGTTTTTACTGTACGAGTAGGGATTGAAATAGTCAAAATATGGTGATAATATAATTTGGCTGATAAAAGTTTTGTGATGAATTTGTGGGAAATATTTTTAAGGAAATGCTTTTTGACAAAAAACAATGTGGGAGGATACAAAAATATAATGATAAAACGTTAGTATTTTTTATTGATGATAAGTTTGATTATCGTAGTACTTTTGACTGGATGTTTTGGTGTCCCTCTGCCGGAAAATCTTTCAGAAAGGTCAAAATCAGCAAAACCAAATGACGAAGAAGTAGAGAAAGCGCAACAGGAGTTGAAGAGCATCGAGACCCAAGAGCTACCACCAATTCAAGAAGAAGTTCGACAGCTCCATATTATAATGAATAACCTTACAGGTTGGGGCCAACTTGATAAATATTCAGATGAAAACGGCTCTGGATGGGATACAGTTGCTTCATATCTAGCGGGTGAAGAAAATATCGTTGATCGAGTATATGATATTATTGCTAAGATTGATTCGGAAACCTTGAAGCAGGATTTGGAAGCGTTTGTATTGGCATTTTCAAAAGCTTATGAGGAAAAAGACGTTGATCTGCTCATATGGGCACACCGGATTGTTCATGACCTTGACTATTGGGTGTTTAATTATGAAACAGTAAGTGGCGGCTCGCGAAACTATTGGGGAGCCACAATTACGCTTGAAGGGGATAACGCTTTTGCTAAAACAGTTTTACAATTGAAGTAGAGCATATTTTTTGTTTGTATAGGATTTAGCCTAAAAATTTTTCAAATGTTCAATCTATGGCTTAAAATTTTAGATTAAGCCTCAAGCTTTCATGTCAACAATTCCAATTTAGGCTTATAGATTTCCTAATTTGCCTTTCTGTTCAAACATCAAATCTGAAACTGTCTATCATTTATTTATGAAAAACTTGTAAATTTTTCATAAATAGATGTTTTTTAAGAAGGATTTTGTTCATAAATGTAGAAATATAAGTAGAAATATAAAAATTAAAGTAATCCTATTTGGTTTGTGAAAAAGCAATATTAGCTTTTTTGTGATGTTAAATAACTAATGAACTTTTGATGGGGATGGATGGTAACGATGTGTACGAAAGATAAAATCATTCTCATCTCTTTAATAGGCAAAGGCAAAATAAAAGAAAAAGGTTATGAAAAAGCAGATTATTTTTTCGAAGAGACCGGTGATGTAATCAGCACGTCATTTTTTGGCTCAGCTTTATATCGAACTTTAAAAAAACAGAATTATGAAATTGACCAATGGCTTATATTTGGTACAAAACAATCCAATTGGTCTGAGCTTTTAAGCGCGATCGAAGATAGTACAAGCGACAAATGTTATCATGATTATCTGCTGGAACTTTGTGAAAGAGTATATGAAGAAGAAAAGGCAGGTATTTCTGACGAACTTCTCAAAAGATGGGAAAAGGCTCTTAGACACGATATCCCGGGTATACGCCTTCTGCCGGTTGATCCCCTTGATTATAAGGTTTACATAAACGCCATGTTGAATGAAATAGTAGACGAAAAACGCAAAGTAGTGCTTGATATTACCCATGCATTTAGGCATATGCCTGTAATAATAGCTTTTTCTTTAATAGTCTTGAAATATATTAAGAATATATCTGATGTTACCGTATATTATGGTGCTCTCGACATGAAGAATTTTATAAATGGTTCACATAACAATTGCGTCCCGGTGCTTAAGATTGATTTTGTTACAAAGCTGGTTTCATTCGCTGAAAGCCTTGCGACGTTTAACAATTCGGCATACTTTGTGGACCTCTTAAAGCTTTTGGATATACACGATACTGAGGAAACATATTTTTGGCTTGAGATGAACAGACAGCCCAGAAGCCAGCTTACTCAAATAATTCAGAGACTAAGTGCAATTTCTGATGAAAATAGTTATCGGTCGCCTATTGCAAATTATTTGAATCAGCAACTACAACCTTTGATAGGAGCTACGCTGGATAAGAGAATGATCGAAAGGGCAAAATTTTTCTTCGACAAAAAGCAGTATTTGAAGGCGCTTATTCTTTTATATGAGGGATTAATAATAGGCATAGGCAGAAAACACAAGTTTAGCGATTATTTGCAATATGATGCAAGAGAACGAATAAGGGAATTCATTAAGAATAACGTACAATTGGTTTTTGCTACTGAACATCAAAAGGAAATATATTACAAACTTGAATATACAAGGAATGCTGCTGTACATGGGACACCTCCTAGGGGTACTCAGGATACCTTAGAACAGCTTGATAGCTTTGAACAGTTGTTTACGCAAGGAGTCAAACTTTATGAAGATATAGTAAATTGTGAAGGAGAGAGGTATGGATGTTAAAGTTCATTTCTCTTTTGGGGACAAATGCTTATTTGCCTTGTAATTATTATTTAGATGACATAAAAGCAGAGGACTGCTGTTATATCCAAGAAGCGCTTATAAGGATATTGACTAAAAAGGGGATGGAATTTGATAATGTGTTGGTTTTTACAACTCAGGAGGCTTATCTTAAAAACTGGGTGGATAATGCGTACAACAAGCGATATAACGAACAGAGGCCTGGGCTTGAGATGGTCTTAAAGGATGTGTTTAAGGATTGCCCTGATAAAGTGAAGAATGTGTTTATCCCCAGTGGCAACAGTGAAGAAGAGCTGTGGAAGTTGTTTGATATACTATTGGCTCAAATTGATGAAGGGGACGAGATAATACTGGATATAACGCATTCATTTCGTTTTTTGCCCATGCTTGCTTTTATAGTTTTTAGCTTTGCGAGAATTGTCAAGCGATGCGAGATAAAAGGCATATACTATGGGGCTTTTGAAGTGTTGGGAAGTACGAAAGAAGTAGAAGCGATGGATATAAGTGTGCGCAATGCCCCTGTGTTTGATTTAACGCCGTTTGTGGTTTTGTTTGATTGGATTTTAGGGATTGATAGGTATATTGCAACGGGAGATGCTTCTATAGTAGAGAGGTTAACCCGTTCGGAAAGCGGTAAGTTGTCCAGACGCATCCGTCAGGATATTTCTGAGGGGAAGTTGCCTGCTAATCCGGCTTCTTTGTTTAGAAACTCCAACCTTCTGCGAGATCTATCAAGAGCTATGATAGAATTCGGCAACACGATTTTTACTTGCAGAGGTCAGGAATTGTCAGAAGCAGCACTAAAGCTTAAAAAAGCTATCAATGACGTGGTGGAAAGTGATGCCTACCACTATGTAAAACCGCTTGCGTATATAATGGATATGCTGAAAAACCGCTTTGACAGGTTTGGACAGGATGAATATGTGAACATGTTGGAAGCGGTCAGGTGGTGCCTTGAGAACAATATGTACCAGCAAGGGCTTACCATACTGGAAGAGGGGCTTATAAGCTTTGCCTGTGATATGTATGGGGTGGACAAGAAGGAGAAGGAAAATAGGCAAGGATATAGCGGTTACTATAAGGAAATTCAAGAAGGAACCGCGACAGTAAGGTTGTGCGATGGATTGGATTTGAATGCTACTGAAGAATTCTATAAGTTACTTTATAATCTAGGTAATATCCGAAATGACATAAATCATGCCGGCTGGGCAAAGCATTACTCAAGGCCGGTCACTTTCAAAGAAAAATTGGAGGAATTTATAGTTAAGGCGGAGGATATTTTGCGTTCTCGTACATCTGAAAGACAAATGCTCCTTGTTTTTTCGCATCAGCTTACCGATGCGCAGCAGCGGCAAGCGAAGGAGAAGCTCGGTATATCAAGATTTGTGCCGCTCAGCCCAGAACTACTAAATAAATGGAGCAATGTTCCGCCTGAACTGGACAAATTGGATGATTATTTGAAGGATGTGCTGAAGTGGATTGACCATAACGCTCGCGGTGGAGATTATGTGCTGGTACAGGGGGACTATGGTGCCACCATGATAGTTGTGGCGCATTGTTTAAAGCGCAATTTAAGGCCAGTATATGCAACCACTCGCAGAGTGGTAAGCGAGGAAAAAGAGGGGGACAAAGTGTTGACAACAAGGGAATTTGAGCATGTGGAATTTAGGGAATATAAACTGTTCTGATGGAAGTATGTGTATGTTTCATTTGGGATACGCGAAACAATGACCGAAGCAATGTGATTGTGTTCTCAGATGATAAAAATAGAAGAATTGGAGAGAGGTAATGCTTATGAGAAGCCAGGATATGATTCGCCTTTTAAATCCAAACCCCATTTCTTTTTCGCAGTTTGAAAAGGTGAAAAAAGGCATTATAGAAAAAATCGAAAGAGGAGATCAGGACATTGTACCATTGCTGGAGGATTACTGGGATGTGCCATATTATTTTACAAAAGAACAGGAAAACAGCTTTATGCCTTCTATAAGGGATGCAGCACGCCTTTACGTATTGATCAATTATCTGCTGTACGGGCAGCCCGGTTCTAGCTTTGATAGAAAAAGGTACTATGAGCAATTTTTCACAGATGAGATGGATGAAGTCAAGCAGTGTATTTGCGACATTGCTTTTCAAAAACCTGTTATGCTGAAAAGCGATGTAGAAGTGGATGTAGTATTGGGTTCAATATATAAGATAAAGAGATATTTTCTGGAGAACAATCGGATAAAGGATATAAGGGGCGCCAGCGCTATTATTAAATACATGAATGAAGATGTTACGATGGAATTCTTGTCCAGAAATTATATAGAAGAATGCGCTGTATACTGCGGCGGTGGCAATGTCTTGGTATTGGTGCCTAAAGGGCACGGTGAAGTGATATGCAAGCAGCTGGAAAGTCGGTATGCAGAGATATCGCTGACAGCTAAAACTGCTTTTGAGTACATATCCTGTACCCTTAATGAGTTATTTAGAAATTACAACCGGAAAATGAATCAGCTCAATCATCTTTTAGAAGAGAGGAAGAAGATAAAAGTTTATCCTATAAATCCCGATAACGAGCTAAAGTTTATCCAAATAGGGGATAAAAAGATTGATTTTAGCAGGGTTGAGCGCATAGAAGGTCAACGTGAGGTATGCAAGTTATGTGCTGTGAGGGATGCAAAGTATAAGCTGTTTACTCCCGAAGGCGAGGTCTTTGTTTGTCCCTCGTGTATGCGAAAGAGCCTCACCGGTAACTATAAAGCCATATTTTATGAGGAATATCAACAGTTTACAGGGGCATATCCCAATATGGAAGTGTCGAGCATATCGGACCTGCAAGATAAAAACGGCCGTGTTGCTGTCATATATGCTGACGGCAACAACATGGGTAACGTGGTCATGAACATCCAAAGCCCGTTTGAACACATGTATTTCAGCCGAAAAGTGGATTATATTACTAAAAAGTGTGTATATGACGCTATACGCAGTATTATGGGAGATGATGCAAGGTTTGAGGCAATTGCTCTGGGCGGTGATGACGTATTCATAATTGTACCGGGCGATGTCAGCCTTGAGATAGCCAATGAAATAGTAAAAGGGTTTGATGAGAGCTTTGACCATATAATTACCATGTCAGCAGGGATATGTATAGCAAAACACACCACTCCTATACAGAACATGTTTAAGGTGGCACAACACAAGCTTAAGAGCGCCAAAAACCTTGCCAGAAACATAGGGGCAAACCAGGGTACGGTGGATATAGAAGTCATACAGAGCAATATAAACATAGACCTATCAAAGCCAACCTTGAACCTGTTTCCTGCTGACAGTACGCAGTTATCTAAATTTATAAATATCATAAAGAGAATGAAGAACTCTAAGGTAAAACGCTCCCAGCTTTATAAGCTGAGGCATGCTTCCAGAACATTAAACCCATACGAATTTCAGCTTTTTTATGCATATCAGATAACCAGGCTTTCACAGCAGTATAGCTCCCTTGTGGCTGAGCTTTTTGATGTAAGGCCTGAAAAGTTTAGCGGACTTATCGAGAATACAGACAGAGAGGCCGATAAGCCGTTTAAATCGCCGTGGGAGGATATCGTGGTACTGTGGGATTGCATTAGAGGAGGTGGGAGCAGTGCTTCTTAAAAGATACGATGTTAAGATAGAAGTTATGACGCCATTTAATATAGCATCGGGAGAGGACAGCGACGGGTTTGTGGATAAAAAAACCGTGTTGTTTAAAGGTCAACCTTATATACCCGGTAGCACCATAAAAGGGAAGATTCGTAGCAATTTCTGCAAGATAGCATCGATAGAACATATTGATGGCATTTGCGATTGCCCGGCATGCAACATCTTTGGCGGTCAGGGCTTTAAGCCATCGCGAATATACGTAAACGATTTTACGCTTGAAAAGTGTGAGGCAAAAGAGAGAAAAAACCTGCTCATAAGATTCGGCAATGCCATGGATAGGTATAAAAAGACTGCTAAAGAGGATGCATTGTTTGTAACTGAAGTTGCAAGGCCTGCCTTGTTTACTGGACAGATAACCGTGTACTTCGATGAAAACACTTTGAATTATAAGGAAGATCTGGAGCTTGCAATAAGGATGATAGACAGCGTGGGTAACGGAAGGAGTAGAGGATACGGCAGGGTAAAGGTCTATCTGGAGGAGGTGACACAATGAATGTCAAGCTAAATTTTGCCTCTCCGTTTATAGTGGGAGGGATAAAGCAGGTTTCGAATTATATTGAAAGTATAGATTACATACCGGGCAATGTCGTTAGGGCAGCCTTTGCTAGATACATACTAAACAACTGTTTTTATTATGACCCAAACGAGGTTGTTATAGTAAGAGGTTCAAAGCGAAAAAACTGGGTGTATTTTAAAGACAAGCCTAAATGTGCCGAGTGCCTGGTCAGAGCCTTGTGCCAAAAGTTTGACCGCATCAAGTTTTCGTTTTTCTATCCTGAGGCCACAAAGGTAATCCCTTCCACTGTTATGGTGTGTAAGATAAACCCTCAGCATGGATTTATAGATAGGCTCATACAAGAACCTAAATGTACTAAATGTGAAGGTGGAAGGGGTAGAGTAGAGTTTGTATCGGGTTTTTTAAAAGACGGAAAGAATTACAGCGTTATAAAGAGTTTTATCACTAAAACGGCAATAAACAGGTATACAGGTACTGCCAAAGATGGTGCGCTTTACTCGGTACTTGCTGTATCTGCAACTTATAAGGATAAGGATTATGAGGACAATGTATTTGTTGGACAAATTCAGGGACTTACGCCAGAAGAGCTTGGAGTGATAGATGAGCTTAGAATTGGGAAATACACCTCAGTTGGCTTTGGTAGGTGCAGCATTTCAGTTGAAGATGAAGGGCAGGATATCTTACTGGATGTAAAGAAGGTTGTGCAAAGGATGGAAGAGTTTGATGCTAAGTATAAAGAGTACAACGGTATAGATGATGCTAACAGGAGGTATTTTGCGATTAAGTTCGTGTCGGATGCCAAGTTGAATTTTGAGCAAAATGGCATAGACAAGTACATGTCCACTGATGAGTATAAGGCATTGTGGTTTAAAGCCCTGGGTATTGATTTGGATGTCGAGATTGAGAAGGTGTATGCCGAGGTTATCAACTTCAGGGGCTATGATACTTCCAAGGTGGAAGATGACAAAAGGGAACAGCCGATCCATATGGTTGAAAAAGGCAGCGTGATAGTTTTCAAAACTTCTCTGGATTTCGGTAATGTGGTTGATTATTTCGGCTCTATAGAAGGGTTTGGTATGGATACCAGTGATGGCTTTGGAAAATTCGATTACCATTTTGGAGGTGTGTGTTAAATGACCGAGTTATTGTTGAATTATGTGGAGCAGTTGGGGAGAAATACGGGTTTTTGGCGTAACAACGGCAGGAGAATCGGAAGCAGCAATATAAGAAACCTGGCTGCAATGGCCACTAATGCCGACTGCTATAAGGAGTTCAGGCTGTTCATAGAATACAAAAAGGGTAAGGGCAATGGTTGGGATGAAAGATTTGAGGGTAACAAGCTTTTTGGTGATGTCATACTGGGCTATATGGATGAGATATATGAAAAATGTAAGAAAGATGACAAAGAAGCGCTTAAGCACATAGGCAAGTTTTTCGGCTATTTGTACTGGAAGCTGAAAGCCTTGGAGAGATGAGGGGGGATGATTCTGTGATGTTGCTTGATAGATTTTACAATAAATACATAATAAAAGGTACGTTGATTGCGGACACACCTATACATATCGGTTCAGGGGAAGAGAGCTTTGACCCGGTGCAGGTTGATAACTCCGTCATAAGGGACAGCAATGGCAATCCCTATATTCCGGGCAGCTCTCTTAAAGGGGTATTGAGGAGCTATTTAGAGACTCTTCTCATAAGCGGGGTTGATGAAAGGTTTAATGCTTGCCTTATAGTAAACGAGCCTTGCTTGGATAACGATGATGTAAAGAGCATAAAGGAAACCTGTAAATCAAGCCAAAGCAATCAAAACGTGGATCGTTTAGTTGCTGAGGAGATATACAAAAAAATGTGTACTGTGTGCAGGATATTTGGCAACCAATACTTTGCATCCAAACTGGTGGTGAATGATTGCACTTTGAAGGAAGACAAGGCTTATGTTGAGAGAAGGGATGGCGTGGGTATAGATCGGGATACGGGTACGGCAGCCGATAAGAAAAAGTATACTTTTGAACAGCTTGCAGCGGGTGCCAAGTTTGACTTTTGTATGACGGTGGATAACCTGGAACCCGAATATGAGGAGCTGCTGAAACTTATGATAAACGTGCTTAAAAGCGGTGAATTAAGAGTGGGAGGTAAAACCTCGGTGGGATTAGGCTGTATACGGCTTACAGATGTGAGCGCATATAAAATTGAGCATAAAAACCTTAAACAATATCTACTTGAAGGATTGAAGGATGAAATGAGGTGGCAGTATGTTTAAGAGGTTATACAATGAAGCCAGTATATACTTTGAAATGAAGACCGTAAGTCCGCTTTTTATCAATGCAGGGGATAAGGACCAGTTAGATCCCACTGCAGCTGACAACACATTTTTGACCATGTACAGGGACGGAAAGCTGGTACCGGTCATCCCGGGTTCGTCTTTAAAAGGGGTTTTCAGAAGCAGTGCTGAACAGCTGCTTCCCGGCAGCTGTGATATATTCAGGGATCCCTGTGCGAAGAAAATAGAAGGAAAAGAGAAAATGAAAAAAAAGGAGGAAAAGACAAAAACGGAGGAAATAAAGGAAAATGAAATTGGAAAAGAACGATATAAGGCTAGCTGCCCGGCCTGTAAGCTGTTTGGCTCAACCGTGCTTAAGAGCCGTATAGCTTTCAATGACGCTTATCCAGTAGGAGCTTTTAGGGTAGGCCATAGGACGTCGGTTGCTATAGACCGCATAACAGGAGCGGCAAAAACAAATGCGCTTTACGAATTTGAATATGTGGAGGATGCCTCGTTTAAATGTGAAATAAGGCTTAAGAACTTTTTTAGGTGGCATCTAAAACTGCTGTTTGAGGTATTTGATAGAATAGACCAGGGGTTTGTTACCTTTGGAGGTTTTACTTCCAAGGGTTTTGGGCAGATGAAAATTCAAAATGTGGCATTAAAAGTTAAATATTACGATAAGAAAAAGCAAGCAGAGGGTTATATTGACAAAGGATTTTATATAGAAAAGCAATTGACGGGTAGAGAGACAATTTTAGCTCTATTGATCGATGTATCCATCAATGATAATGCTGTTTTGCAAGGATGTGAGTTGGAAGATGACAAAGCCTTATGATTTTGTGCCTTTTTTAAGATGTGAGGGGTATAACGAGAAAGGTGATTTGGAAGGGCGGATCCCTATTAAAGTAAAAACTTTAACTCCGGTTCATATTTCCTCAGGCCGTTACAGGATACAGGACAATAAAAATGTTTATAAAGAATTTGTCAAAGTTAACGGCAGAATAGTTATTCCCGGTACTAGCTTTAAAGGGTGTATAAGGACCATTGCCGAAAGCGTGTCATACAGCTGTTTGCAGACCGCTTTGCGGGATGGTAGCAAATTGCCTGCTAACAAAAGCCATGTTGGGGGTCAAAAATGCATAATATGCGATATGTTTGGGACGATGGGGAGTAAAAGCAAAGTGCGCTTTAGCGATCTTAAGGCGATAGAATATAGAACAGAGATAAGGGGGATACCGAAAAGCTTTCGGCCACATCCTGACAACAGTTTTTATATTGAAAACGGCAAATATAAGGGATACAAGTTTTATAAACATGGTATAAACGGTATCCAGCTTACAGGCCCTGTTCTCTGCGAATTCGTAGGGGTAGGTGCTGAATTTGAAGGAGAGGTGATGTTTAAAGGGCTGACCATTGAACAGCTCAGGCTTTTGTGTTTTTCTTTGGGATTAAGCGGGGATATACACCCCAAGATAGGTTATGGAAAATCGTATTTTTACGGCAGCATTGAGGTGAGTTCACAATCTGAATGGGCAAAATTTGCCAGGGAGTATATCGATACCTGTAGTGATGATATAAGGCAAAACATCAATGTTTTAATTAGCGTATTAAATTATAAAAATGCTTTGAGGTCTTATGATTAGAAGTACTTGAGAACCGCATATGATTGGGATGTTTTGATTTTCTAAGCAGAGGTGGTTGCCATGCCCAAAAGCAAAGAACAGCTTCTGCTTTGTGCAGAAAGCGCCGCCGATTATATAAATCAAACAGGAGGCGGTGGATTTGTAAGTTTTATTTTGGATATGATAGACTTTGTGTCCGAAACGGAGCAGCATGATATCGAAAAGGTCCAGAATTTGTATGAGATACTTTATAACGTTAAAAGCTCTAATATGGAAGTTATAGGTGGGGGAAATAGGCTCAAGCGAGCTTATGTTGATTTTATTGAGAATTTTTTGAAGCTATCAAAGGTATCAGCCTATCCGAACAAATATAATGTTGATAATGAAGAATTTAGAGATTTGAGCTTAAACGAGCTTCATTATGTGTTTGGTTGGGTTAGACGATTGATAAAGGCGCAAGGAAGTTCAAGGTTAGATGAGGAAGATAGGAGAAGACATGAGAAAAAACAGGCAAGGAATATGGAGGATTCTTCTTGTAATAACAGGTATGGTAACCCACGTAATTATGCGAGTAATTATGTGGATGGTGCTTTACAACGTTCAGGTTTGAATACTTCCCAACGCGGTGGTGCAGCGAAAAGGCACTCTTTAGGAGATACTTCAAAAGGCAGCTCTCAGAATGCCGATAAAGGAATTTTTAATACTCAGATGCAGGAACAGCTGGCAAAGCTGGTGCATAAAAACAAAAAGTCTTGAAGAAGGTAGAGCGTAATAGAACATAATTTCACCTGTCGTCGACCTCCAATAGCGTAAAAACTCCTGGAGATCGACGACAATTTTTTTGCTTCAGTTTTCACAGAAGTTTCGCAAAATGATAAATAAAAATGGCGTAATCCTTTGGTATTTAGAGGTTTAGAAAGGATAATAGTAGGAATATATAAATTCCGATTTTTACTGGAAAAAATTTAGGGTTAAAAAATAGGACCATCCTTTCTATAATCAAATTTTGTGTAACAAATCCAAAAAAAGAAAGGATGGTCCAAGATGATAAAAAGGCATATAAGAAGGATGTTCTCTTACTTCTCCAAGATATATTATCTTGGAGAAGAAGTCAAGAGGTTAAAAGACGGGAGGATAAAACCCCAAGTAGAAACCTCGACTATAGCAGTTATAGTTTTGTTTGCATTTATCTGTGGGCTGAAGAGTTTCAATAGGCTGGAACGTTGACTAGAGAAGGGAAGATTCAAAAACTTATTTCATAAGAGAGTAAGTAAGATTGCCTCGAATAGGATACTATTAGGCGTTCGTTGAGCAGCTTTGATATAGACAGTTTAAATGGCATGCATGAGCATATAGTAAAGACTGCATTTAGGAATAAGGTATTTAAGAATGGCACAATAGATGGGTTAAAGGTTGCTGCTATTGACGGAGTGGAGGTATTTGAGAGTACCAAGAAGAGTTGTGAGAGATGTCTTACGCGCGTTGATAAACAAGGAGTAACCCATTATTTTCATAAAGCAGTAGTCTATGCAACTGTGGGTTCTGATCCTCATATTGTATTGGGTTATGAGATGTTAGAACCTAAAAAAGATTGTTGTGATAAGGATGAAGGAGAACTTACTGGGGGTAAAAGGCTTATTAGGAAACTATACAAGCAATTTCATCATTTTGCGGATGTAATAGTAGCAGATGCTCTGTATTGCAGAGCGACATGGATTAAGGAAGTAGTTTTGATTGGGATGGATGCAGTTGTCAGGGTAAAGGATGAGAGGTTGCATATTGTAAAGGATGCGTTAGGTTTGTATTGAAACCGTGAAGCTGACAGGGAATGGGAAGTAGAAGAGGGGAGCAGGAAGAGAATTATTGTTAGAGCATGGGATGAAGATGGATTTGAAGTGGGGGGTATGGAGGAGATTAAAGTAAGATTTATAAGGTTTTTAGAGGAGGTTTATGAAGGGGATAACAAGGAGCTAAAAGAGATTTGGGTAGTAACCACCAGCAAGGATATTAGAGCAGAGACTATATGGAAAAACGCTAATTCCTTATTACGAAAAAATTTATGCTGGAAATTAGATGCGAAATTTCTGATTTTTGCTATAAAACCTTTATTTTTCGGGGAATAAATGCTATAATAAACACTAGAACCTAGAGGTATAATATTTTTTACAAAAAATAACAAGCCTTGTCAAAAGCAACTTGTAACGGTTTTTAGTCTACCTATAAGGAATTGAAACCGGTCACAGATGCAGCAACTTCTCAAAGATGTTGAAAAGTTTTTAGTCTACCTATAAGAGATTGAAAGATGTTTCTTATGTGGCGATAGGGAATATATGCTAAAGGTTGGGTAAGAATAAGTTGTCGATAGTGGCGTTCAAATGGTTGAAAAGCAGCTGAAAATATAATAAGCTGTAATTTGACAGAAACATAAAAAGGAGCGGATGCATAATGAGGTATAAAAGGCTTGGGACAAGCGACCTTGAGGTTTCAGTGGTAGGCCTGGGAACCTGGGCTATTGGAGGAGATTTCTGGGGTAGTGTGGATGACAGGCGCTCCATTGAAACCATTCAGAGGGCGATAGACTGTGGTATAAACCTTATAGACACGGCGCCGGCGTATGGCAATGGCCATGCTGAACGCATTGTAGGTGAAGCCATAAAGGGAAGGCGTGACAAAGTAATCATTGCCACCAAATGCGGCATTGTCCGTGAAGGGCCACGCTTTATACGCAATTTAAAGCCTGAATCCATAAGAAAAGAGATTGACGAGTCTCTAAAACGTTTGGGCGTTGATGTAATAGACCTGTACCAGATCCACTGGCCTGACAAAAATACTCCTCTGGAAGATACAGTGAATGAGCTGGTTAAGCTGAGACAGGCTGGCAAGTTCAGATATCTCGGGGTTTCCAATTTTGACAGGAAGCTTATGGAGGAGATTACGTCTATGACGGAGGTTGTCAGCCTGCAGCCGCAGTATTCCTTACTGGAAAGAGGTATAGAGAAGGACGTGCTGCCTTTCTGTCAAGAGAGGGGGATTGGCATCCTTACATACGGTTCTCTGGGAGCGGGTATTTTGACTGGTAAGTTTAAGGAGAAGCCTAAGTTCGAACAAGGCGACAACAGGGATAAGTTTTATCCGTTTTTCCGTGAACCTTTATGGAGTAAGGCCATGCAGCTGGTGGACGTGCTGAGGGAGATTGCTGAAGAGGTGGGCAAGCCTGTAGCACATGTTGCCATCAACTGGGTAAATCAGCAGGATGGTGTGACGACAGCGCTGGTGGGTGTCAAAACCCCTGCACAGGCCGAGCAAAATGCGGGAGCTGGTGAATGGGAGCTGTCTCAAGAGCAGCTGGAACGAATTGAAGCGGCTTATAAAAAGATTTTTGGTTCCGAGGATATGAATTAATCTCATAAAAGGCTGTTAGCTTTCCCGGTTTAAAATTACAAGAGAGCACTCACGGCTTATCGTGGGTGCTCTCTTGGTTTATAATTCCTTATACAAGACTTATTATCTTTTTTATTTTTTCTTCCAAAATGCCCAGATCATCTGCCAGGCGGAGGATGGTATAGAGAGGCCGAATTTCTTTAGCGTAAAGCAGGGCTTCCTCGACCAGGTTTTGTTCTATACCCAGGGCCTGGGGGGTAAAATTAGCTCTTGCCTTGTGCAGCCATTCCTTTACCATATCGAGTTGGGGTACTGATGAGAGCAACGGTTTAAGGTGAGTTTCCCATTTTTCTTTGATGTCGTGTAGCCTGCGTTCATAAAATGCTGCATCCCAGTTTTGCCTGTTGTTGGAGTCTATTACCTCTTGAGCAATGGGCCCGAACGCTTTTTTTATCTTCTGGCACCATTCTTCGTACGAAATTCTTGTTCTCATTAGCTGCGGTATGTCTATGTTTTCGGGATCCAAGGATGCCAGTTGGTTGTATAATGCCACCGTATAAAGCGCGGCCAGGCCGACCTTTGTGCCGTGCAGAAGCGGCTGGCGCTCTTCCATAAAATATTTCATCTCAATATAGTGGGATATGTGGTGTTCGCTGCCAGAAGCCGGCCGGGAGTTGCCCACCAGCATCATGGCTATGCCCGATACGATGAGGGCTTCCATCAGGGACTGTATGCCTTCAGGCTCCCTTTGACCTATTTCGGATGCTCTGGAGATCACCTCTTCCATAGCGCTTTTGACCATGTTTTTAGCCGTAGGACAAAGTCTTTCCTGTGCCAGGATGATGCCCAGCTGCCAATCAGCCAGGGAGGTAACCTTGCCCAGTATATCGCCAAATCCTGCCAATATCATATCGGCCGGAGCCGAGCACAGCATATCGATGTCGGCTATTATGGCAAGTGGATGAACTGTGATATATGTACGCTTGAATCCGTTTATGAGGAGAGGGGACACGGTGGAAGCGTAACCATCCATTGAAGGGGCGGTGGCAAATACGATATAGGGCTTGCCTGTCCTGTGGCTTATGAAACGCGTTAAGTCATTGATGGTGCCGGAGCCTACTGCTATCAAGAAATCCATTGAGGGCTCAAATTCCAGCAGTATTTGCGTAATGGCTTTTTCGTCGGGTTTTACTATGGGCTTTTGAGTAAGTATGCATGCTTTTATAGAGTACCCGTAATAGGACACCGTTTGGGCTATGTGCCTGCCTGCCAATTCCCAGGTATTGTCGTCACACACCATCAGGCCGCGCTTTCCCAGATTTTCTCTACCGAGGATTGGAGGAATCTCTTTTTCAGCGTTTTGTTTTATGACCACATGTTTTAGAGGTACTGTGTGCTGTCTGCCGCATTCACAGTAAAATGAAGAGCCAAACATGTCTTTGTAGGATGATAGTATGGACATTTTGGATTCGCCCTTTCTGATGTTTATTTTTAGTAGATCAAATCCATTTTACAACACTATATTGCATATTACAATTGACTTCTCCCCGCCCTGGAAGGGGCGAGGATTCTTGACAGCTCCGAATTTCAGGCCGTCTTCCCTATTGGGTGGATATTCCACTCAATAGGGCAACACAGGTGTGGTGTGTACCTCACACCTGTGGGGCAAGCCAATAGCCCTACTACCAGGCTTAAAGAGC